>NZ_JBAGKI010000106.1:0-10376 GCF_036689795.1 Micromonospora palythoicola
CCCCCACCCCCCCCCCCCCCCCCGGCTACGCCCGGGCGGGGGGGCCGCCCCCCCAACCCCCCCCCGGGGGGGGGGGGGGGCCCCCGCCCCCCCCCCACGGCCCACCAGCGGAAGGTCCGACCGATGTCGTCCACCATGCAGCCACTGCGTCCTCCGCGTGCCGCGTCCGGGTCGAGCGTCGGACCGCCGCCGGTACGGCCCACCGAGGTGATCGGCACCGACCGGGTCGTCTGCCTCACCTTCGACGACGGACCGCACCCGGAGCACACCCCGCGCCTGCTCGACGTCCTGGCCGCCCACCACGTGCGGGCGGTCTTCTTCCTTCAGGGTGACCGGGTCATCGAACACCCCGAGCTGGTCCGCCGGATCGTCGCGGCCGGGCACGCGCTGGGCAACCACAGCATGCACCACCACGACATGGGGTCCTGGGCCGCCGGCCGGATCGCCTCGGACCTGCTGGAGACCAACGCGGTCATCCGGCACGCGGTCCCGCACGTCCGAGTCCCCTACTTCCGGGCACCGTACGGCGCCTGGGGCCAGACGCCCGGCGTGGCCACGGCGCTCGGCATGCGACCGATGGGCTGGCGGCTCGCCGTCACGGACTGGGAACCGCCCGGCACGGACGAACTGCTGCGGCGGCTCGTCGAGGGCGTCGCACCGGGCGCCGTGGTGCTGCTGCACGACGGTGGCGGCGACCGCAGCCAGACCGTCGACGCCGTCGACCGTGCCATTCCCGCCCTGCACGCGGAGGGTTGGCACTTCGCCCTGCCCACCAGCGCCGACGGCCGCTGACCGGCAGTCGCGCTGTCGGACGTACGCCGGGCCGCCGCCCGGTGGATCCGTTCGGAGCAGGTCCCCGCTCGGCAGCATCGACACCATCGCGTCGGCGGCCGGCATGGGCACGGCGACGACGCTACGTCGGCATTTCCACCGCACGGTCGGCGTACCGCCGGACACCTATCGGCGGACCTTCCGGGCCTGAGCTGGGTACCTGCTCGGCACGCTCGCCGTCGTAGCAGTGCGGCGCCGTCCGAAAGCTGGTGGGCGATACTGGGTTTGAACCAGTGACCTCTTCCGTGTCAAGGAAGCGCGCTCCCACTGCGCCAATCGCCCGTGGTGCACCGGCGACACCCGCAGGCGTCACCGAATCGCGAGCGGACGACGGGATTCGAACCCGCGACCCTCACCTTGGCAAGGTGATGCGCTACCAGCTGCGCTACGTCCGCACTGCCTCCGGCTGCGCCGGCGACGGGGCAACTCTACCCGATGACAAGATCGCCGGAGGCGCCGCCCCCACGGCCGGTGATTGCGCCGCTCCCGACCCGGGTACAGACCCTTCCCGACAGCACACCGCACCCCCGGACAAAGGAGGCTGTCATGGGTATCGGCACCAGCATCTTTCTGTTGGCGCTCGGCGCCATCCTCACCTTCGCGGTCAACGCCAGCATCGGCGGGCTCGATATTGACGTGGTCGGCTGGATCCTGATGGCCGCCGGCGTGCTCGGCCTGATCCTGACGACGCTCGTCTGGGGCCGCCGTCGCCAGACGGTCGCCACCGCCGACGAGCCGGTGGAGTACCGCCGGGTCGAGGAGCGGCGGGACGTCGCGCCGCCGATGTGACCGGCGGGCGGTGGCGATTGGGCGCGGCACGCACGGCTCGTCGACTCAGGAGCGGCCGGCGGCCAGTTCCGTGGTGACCGGCGCGTCCCAGTCGATCCGGTAGCGCTGCTCCGGGCCGAGCGTCCGCTCCTGGTTGAGGAAGGTACGCAACGCCAGCGGCATCATGATCCGCATCATCCGTTTCGCGACCGGGCCGACCGTCTTGGTGGAGGTCGTCTGCCGACCCCGCCGGAGCACCTTCTCCACCCGCACCCGACGCAGGCGCTCGTACGCGTCGAACGCGGTGGACACCTCGGCATGGTCCCGCAGACAGCGGGCCAACTGCACGGCGCTCTCCACGGCCAGTGACGCGCCCTGGCCGGAGCTGGGCGACGGCGCGTGCACCGCGTCACCCACCAGCACCAGCCGACCGCCGTGCCAACGGGGCACCGACGGCATGCTCTCGATCGATCCGATGGCCACCAGGTCGTCCGGCTCGGTGTGGGCGAGCACCTGCCGGGCCGGCACGTCGTCGGCGAACACCTCACGGAGCCGGTGCAGCCACTGCGGTCGGGGGATCCGGCTCGCCTCGGCATAGCTGGTCGGTCGACGGTCCGGAACGTTCGCGAACCAGGCGGTGCGACCGTCGGGCTGTACCCAGTAGCCGAAGAAGGCCCGAGATCCGAAGACGAAGTACATCGCCTCCGGGTCGGCGTCGGGCACCGCGTACCGGGCCGCGCCGCCGAGGTTCAGCAGCGGCAGCACCTGCGGCCCGGGTGCCTGCGGGTCGATGAGCGTACGCACCCGGGACCGGACGCCGTCCGCGCCGACCAGCACGTCGGCGCTGGCCGTGGAGCCGTCGGCGAACCGGGCGAGCACGCCGTCACCGTGCTGCTCGGCGTCGACCAACCGCTTGCCGTACGCGATGCGCACGCCCTGCGCCTCGGCGCGTTCGCGCAGCACCCGGGCCAGGTCGTCGCGCCACAGCCCGAGCGTGACCGGTTCCACCGCCACGTGGGGGAAGGCACCGATGCGGCCCCCGCGACCGTCGGTGACCACGGTGCGTCGCATGGGCAGGCCGACCCGCTCGACGGCTCGCTCGGCGTCGACCAGGCGCAGCGCGGCCAGTCCGTTCGGCGCGAGGGTCAGGGTGACTCCGCTCCCCTCGGTCGCCGACGGGTACGCCTCGTGGACGGTGGCCTCGATTCCGGCGCGACGTAGCGCCATCGCGGTCACCGGACCGGCGATCCCGCCGCCGATCACCAGCGCGGTTCGGACGGCTGTCATGCGCGACCTCCCATGGTCTCCTGCCAGGACTTCGCGTAGTCCGGCTGCTTGAGGGACTCGATCAACTCGGTGACGAACCGGCGCTCCGCCTCCAGCAGCGCGAGCGCGTACTGCTCCTCGACCAGGAAGATCCACCCGACACCGTCGGCGCGCGCCTCGTCGATGGTCGTGCGGGTCTCCTCGATCCGGCCGGCGAGCGCCGCCGACCGGCGGCGCAGCACCTCGACCGCCTCGTCGGGTGGAAGCAGGCTGAGCAGCGACAGCGCGACGGCGAAGTGCGGATGCTCCTGGCGGGGCTGGGCCAGCAGGGAACGCAGCCAGTCGTACACCTCGTGGCGGCCCTCTTCGGTGATCGCGTACACCGTCCGTTCGGGCCGGGCGCTGTCCCGGACCGTCTCCTGCGCCGCGACGAACCCGGCCCGGGCGAGTTGCTCGATGACCATGTAGAGGGAGCTGCGGGTGTACCGGATGAGCTTGTCCTGACCGGTGTGCTTGAGTCGTCGACCCAGCTCGTAGGGGTGCATCGGCTCCCACATCAGCCAGGCCAGCACGGCCAGGGCCAGCGGGTTGGGCACTCTCCGACGTCGCTCCACAGCACTCCTTAGTCAGGAATGACTATCCGGCACTGACTATTGAGTCGTCAACCCGCTGTCGAGGTGCCTCGCCGGAGGAAATGCGAAAGGCCCGCTACCGGATCTCCGGTAACGGGCCTTCATCTGCTGGATCCACTGGTGGGCGATACTGGGTTTGAACCAGTGACCTCTTCCGTGTCAAGGAAGCGCGCTCCCACTGCGCCAATCGCCCTTGCTGTTCTACCGAGGTGGGGACGGGATTTGAACCCGCGTACACGGCTTTGCAGGCCGTTGCCTCGCCTCTCGGCCACCCCACCGAGGTTGCCCCCGTCACGCGTGGCGGCAGCTCCGAGCGGACGACGGGACTCGAACCCGCGACCCTCACCTTGGCAAGGTGATGCGCTACCAACTGCGCTACGTCCGCACGCCCCGGGGCGTACCCGGTGACGGATGAGAACTCTAGCCGAGCGGTGGATCGGATGCCAAATCGGGCTCCCGTCCCGGCGAGTCCGGAACTGTCCGGCTTCCGACTGTCGCAAGCCGGATCAACAGGGGTTTGGTGACCGGCCGTATCCGTTTCGATCGGATACGGTGACGGACGTGACGAGACGTGCGGCGGAAATCCGCCTGGATGCCCTGCTGCGCACCGCATGTGACGTGATCGGGCAGCGCGGGTTGGCCAACACCCGCACGGCTGATGTGGCGCAGGCCGCCGGGGTGAGCCAGGCACTTGTCTTCTACCACTTTGCCACCAAGGAGCGGCTGCTCGCCCAGGCCTTCGCGTACGCGGTCGAGCAGGATCTGGCCCGGCTCGACGCGGTCACCCGCTCCAGCGCCCCGCCGCTGACCAAGCTCCGTCGCATCCTGCGCCTCTACACCCCGGCCGGGCGCGCCACCTCCTGGTCCATGTGGATCGACGGCTGGGCGGAGTCGCTGCGTACCCCCGAGTTGGAGAAGGTCTCCCGCAAGCTGGACCTACGGTGGCGGCAGGACCTGGCCACGGTGATCGCCGACGGGGTCCGGGAGGGCAGCTTCGTCTGCGCCGACCCGGCCGGGGCCGCCTGGCGGATCAGCGCCGTGATGGACGGCCTGGCGGTGCAGCTCGCGGTGCACGACCGGGTGATCTCCCGCCGACAGTTCGCCGAATGGGTACGCCTGGTGACCGCCCGGGAACTCGGGCTCGATCCGGAGCAGCTGGAGTAGCCGGCCCTGGTTACCGGCGCCACCGAATCCGGCGGGTTACCCGCGCCAGCGGCGGGAACAAAGGCGACATGGAGCTGCTGAAAACGTACCGGCGCAGCCTGGCCGAGTTCACCGACCGGGTGGAACAGGTACACCCCGGCCAATGGTCGGCCGCCACCCCCTGCCCCGGCTGGGACGTCCGCACACTTGTCAACCACGTGGTCAGCGAGGAACGCTGGAGCGTGCCGCTGCTCGCCGGCCGCACCATCGACGAGGTCGGTGACCGCTACGACGGCGACCAGCTCGGCGCCGACCCGATCGAGGTCGCCCGCGAGGCCGCGGCACAGGCCGAGGTCGCCGCCACCAGCCCGGGCGCGCTGGAGCGGACCGTACACCTGTCGGCCGGCGCCACCCCCGCCGAGGAGTACCTGCACCAGCTGCTGGCCGAACATCTGATACACGGCTGGGACCTGGCGGTGGCGATCGGCGCGGACCCCACGATGGACGCCGACGCGGTGGCCGAGGCGGCCCGCTGGTACTCCCGCCACGTGGCGGACTACCGGCGCGACGGGCTCGTCGAACCCGAGGTCGAGCTGCCCGCCGGGGCCGGTGAACAGGACCGCCTCCTCGCCGCCTTCGGGCGGAACCCGGACTGGGCACCGTGACGCGACGCCACGGTGGGCCGGTTCGCGACCGCGCCCACCGTGGCCCGGATCAACTCAGGTAACCGTCGTCGCGGGGTACCGTCCGCCACCGGCTGCGCGGGTCCGGCCGTCGGTCCCAGTGCCCGGGCGTCGGACCGCCGACATCGACCGCGGGCTCGGGCTCCCGGGTCAGCTGCCGCAGCCGCAGCAGCAGGCCCACCCCGAGGAAGAGCAGCAGGCCACCGAGGAGGAAGGCCACCTCGGTCAGCCCCAGCCCGCTGCCGGTCTGGTTCCCGGCCGCGTCGGCGTCCGGCGGGTCGGCCGCCCCACCCGCGTACCCCGCGTCGTCGGCGGGATCGCTCTCCTCCTCGGTCGGATCCACCGTCGGCACCTCGGTCGGATCCTCCGTCGGGTCCTCCGTCGGCGCCTGCGACGGGGTGGGTGGCGCGGTCGTGGGGCGGTCCTGGCCGCCCCGACCCACCACCTCGCGGGTCGCGGTCTGACGGGACAGCAACCGCAGGTTCCGGTCGTACGCCTCGGCGGCGAGGCTCACCCGACCCCGGTCGACGTCCCGGTCGAACGCGATCCGGTACTGCGCGGTGACCGTACGCCCCGGGCAGAGCGTGCCCGGGTCGAGCTGACGGTCGGTCAGCCGGGCCGCGTCACCCTCGGCGCGCACCTCCACCGGGAACGAACCGGTCTCCTCGATCCGGTCCACCCGCACCTGGTCCAGTCGCAACCCCTGTACACCCAGCACCAACGACCAGCGGACCTTGATGCAGTCGCCCTGGTCGTCGCGGGACACCACAGCGGAGACCGTCGCCACCCGCCCACCGGCGGTGAACTGATCCGGCAGGCCGCCGAGTTCGGTGGCGAACGCCGCGTGCGCCGGCGCGGCCATGGCGAAGTCCACCCCGGTGAGACATGCCAGTGCCACCCCGATCCGTAGCGTGTGACGCCACAGCCTCTTCACGATCCGTCCTCCCGTTGGTCGCCTCCATTGGCAACGCTAGGAGCGCGGGAAGCCACCCGGTAGACGGGCGTGTTCGCACGTACCGTGAAGCAAGATGCCCGATTTCACGTACGGTATTGAACCGCCTACGGATCACCCGCGACACGCCGAACCCGGCGACGGTGGACAATCACCGGATGTCCGCGCTCTCCGCCGCCTTCGTCCGGCTGCACGCCCGGCTCACGCCCGTCGCCTTCGTACCCGAGGTGCGGTTGCACCAGGCGGACGAGCCGATCGGGTTGTGGGAGCTGACCGAGGGTGAGTTCCGCAGCGACCGGCCGCCACCGTTCTGGGCCTTCGCCTGGGCCGGCGGCCAGGGCCTGGCGCGCTACGTCACCGACCACCCGGAGACGGTCGCCGGCCGCCGGGTGCTCGACCTGGCCTCCGGCTCCGGCCTGGTGGCCATCGCCGCCGCCCGGGCCGGCGCGGCCGCCGTCCGCGCCGTGGAGATCGACGAACTGGCCGTCGCGGCCGTCGCGCTGAACGCCGAGGCCAACGGGGTACGCGTCGACGCCGAACTCGGCGACATCCTCGACGGCGACGCCCACGACGCCGAGGTGGTCCTGGCCGGCGACGTCTTCTACAGCGAGGCGATGGCCAACCGGGTGCTGCGGTTCCTGCTGCGGGCCACCCGGGCCGGGGCGTCGGTGCTGGTCGGCGACCCGGGTCGGGCCTTCCTGCCCCGGGAACGCTTCGACGAACTCGCCGCCTACCAGGTGCCGGTCAGCGAGGCGCTGGAGAGCGTACGGGTGAAGCGCACCACGGTGTGGCGGTTGCGCGCCGGACGCCCGACGGCGGCCGACTAGCGTGACGCCGTGCTGTTCCGCAGCTGGGAACAGGCCCCGGCAGGTACCGGGGTCGGCCCCGCCCACTGGCCCGACGTCGCCCGGGTGGCCGACCACGTGGGCGTCGAGCACCTGCTGGTGACCCGGCACGCTCTGGTCCGGCAGGTGCTCACCGACGCCACGACGTTCCGACCCGACAACGCACTGGACGCGGTCACCCCGATGCCGGTGGCCGCGCTGCGGGTGCTCGCCGCCCACCGGTTCCGGCTGCCGCCGACGCTGGCCAACAACGGTGGTGGCACCCACCCGGAGATCCGCGCCCTGGTCGCCGCGGCGCTGCATCCGACCCGGGTGGCCGCCCAACGGGACTGGCTGGCCACGCTGGTCCGGCAGCGGGTCGCCGAGCTGACCGCCGCCCTGGACACCGGCGCACCGGTCGACCTGCACGCGGGTCTCGCCGCCGACCTGCCGCTGCTGGTCCTGGCCCGGCTGGTCGACCTGCCCGACGCGCCCGTCGCGGCGGTGAAGGAGTTCGCCCGCGCGGCGCTGGAACTCTTCTGGGCGCCGCTGGACGTCGACCGGCAGCAGGCACTCGCCGCCGAGGTGGGGCGGTTCCACCGGCTGCTGCGGGAGTTCGCCGCCACCGGTGACGGTCTGGTCGCGTCCCTGCGCGCCGCCGGGCACCCGCCCGACGTGGTCGTCGGCGCCCTGTTCTTCCTGCTGGTCGCCGGGCAGGAGACCACCTCACAGTTCCTCACCCTGCTGCTGCACCGACTCACCGGTGAGCCGACGGTGCTCGCCGGGCTGCGCGACGGCTCGGTCGACGTCGCCGACGTGGTGGAGGAGGGGCTGCGACTGGAACCGCCGATCGTCACCTGGCGGCGGGTCGCCGCCGTGGACACCACGCTGGGCGGGACGGGGGTGCCGGCGGGCAGCAGTGTGGTGTTGTGGCTGGCCCGAGCCGGACGGGACCCATCGGTCGTGCAGTCGCCGGACGAGTTCCGCCCGGGGCAGCGCGGGTCGCGCCGGCACCTGGCCTTCGGGGCGGGCGCGCACCGCTGCGTCGGCGACCAACTCGCCCGGATGGAAGCCGCCACGCTGGTGCGCGAGGCGGCGCCGCTGCTGACCGGGGTACGCGTGGTGCGCCCACCCCACTACCCCGACAATCTCACCTTCCGGATGCCCGACGCCTTCGTCGTCCGCCGCTGACCGGCACCGCCGCTCAGGTGGTCTCGTCGGCCCAGGCGCGCCAGTCGTCGAGCACGCCGTACAGCGCCGGGGTGAGCCAGCCCGGTGCCGAACGCCGGAACACCCCCGGATCCATCGCGCCGGCGCCGGCCGGCAGCGCGCCGAGCAGATTCGGCAGCAGGTCGCTGAGGTTCGCCCAGTGCACCAGTTCCGGCTCGGTCGGCCAGGCGCCGATCACCACGCCCGCCGGCACGGCCCGCCGTTCCAGGGCCTCCAGGGTGAGCGCGGTGTGGTTGAGGGTGCCCAGGCCGGCACGGGCCACCACCACCGCCGCGGCGCCGAGCGACACCGCCAGGTCGGCGACCGTCCACGGCTCACCGGAGGGCCGCAGGCCCATCGGTACGAGCAGCCCGCCCGCCCCCTCGACCAGCACCAGATCGTGCTTGTCGGCCTCGTCCCGCACCGCGTCCACCGCGTTGTACAGCTCCAGCGGTGGCAGCTCGGCCACCCGGGCGGCGGCCAGCGGCGCGAGCGGGTCCGGGAAGCTGGCGAGCGTACGGCCGGTCATCGGGGCGGCCAGCCGGGTGACCGTCTCGACGTCGGCGGGGTCGCCGGTGGCCGTACCGGTCTGGCCCGGTTTGACCACCGCGACCCGCAGCCCGGCCGCCTGGGCCGCGGCCGCTATCGCCGCGGTCACCACCGTCTTGCCGACCTCGGTGTCGGTCCCGGTGACCAGCACCGGCCCGCGCCACTGATCCGTCATGGCGCACACTCCACGATGACCTCCAGGGCGTGTTCGAAATCCCCCCGTGGCACCCCGGCACTGATCGTCAGCCGCAGCCTCGACCGGCTGTCGGGGGTGGAGGGCGGGCGGAAACAGCCGACCGCCACCCCCCGGTCCCGGCAGGCGGCGGCCCACGCCGTCGCCGCCTCCGGGCTGGGAGCGGTGACCGAGACGACGGCGGCGTCGGCGGCGGAGACGTCCAGGCCGGCGGCGCGCAGCCGGCCGACCGTGCGGGCGGCCCGCTCGGCCAGTTCGGCGCGCCGGCCGGCACCGGAGCGCGCCAGCCCGACGGCGGCTCGCACCCCGGCCGCCACCACGGGCGGCAGGGCGGTGTCGTAGATGAAGGTCCGCGCGGTCTCCACCAGGTGCCGGACGAACTCGGCCGGGCCGGCCACCACACCACCGGCCCCGCCGAGCGCCTTGGACAGCGTCGCGGTGACCACCACGTCGGGTTCGCCGGTCAGCCCGGCCCCGGCCACCGCGCCGGCGCCGTCCGGGCCGACCACGCCCAGCGCGTGCGCGTCGTCGACGAGCAGCAACGCGCCGTGTTCCCGGGCGGTGGCGTGCAGTTGAGCCAGCGGGGCGAGGTCACCGTCGACGGAGAAGATCGACTCGGTGACCACCACCGCCGGCCGGCCCGGAGCGGCGGCGAGAGCGGCGGCGACCGCGGCCACGTCGGCGTGCGGTGTCACCACCGTCTCCGCACCGGAGATCCGGCAGCCGTCGATGAGGGAGGCGTGGTTGTGCGCGTCGGAGATCAGCAGCGTACGGGGACGCACCAGCGCGCGGACCGCACCGAGGTTGGCCAGGTACCCGGAGGAGAAGACGAGCGACCGGTCGGTGCCGAGCCAGTCGGCGAGTGTCTCCTCAAGGGTGTGGTGCACGTCGGTGGAGCCACGGACCAGCCGTGAGCCGGTCGCACCCAGCCCGTACGCGGAAAGGGCCTGCGCGGCGGCGGCAACCACCTCCGGGTGCCGGGCCAGCCCCAGGTAGTCGTTGCCGGCCAGGTCGACCACGCCGTCGGTGGCGGCGCGTGGCCGCAGCCGGCGGGTCAGCCCCGCCTTCGCCCGCAGCTCGGCGCGGCGGTCCAGTGCCGCCAGCCAGTCCGCCACCGCCACGTCCCTTCCCCGCCGGTTCCCGCCGTCAGGCGCTTCCGCCGGGCGAAGTTACCACCCGTCGGACCTGCCCCGGCGTGGGGGGGGGGGGGGGGGGGCCCCCCCCCCCCCCCCCCCCCCCCCCCCCCCCCCCCCCCCCCGGGCCGGCCCCCCCCCCGCCCGGGGGGGGGGGGGGCCCCCCCCCCCCCCCCGCCCCCCCCCCCCCCCC
>NZ_JBAGKI010000107.1:0-10233 GCF_036689795.1 Micromonospora palythoicola
CTCACTTTGGGAAGAGGGTGATCGGGTTGACCACGTCCGCGGTGATGGTGAGCAGGGTGAACACCCCACCGATCAGGATCACCACGTACGTGAAGGGCATCAGCTTGAAGTAGTCCACCCGGCCCGGGTCGGGCTTGCGCAGCCGCGCGTACACCCAGGAGCGGGCCCGTTCGAACCAGGCGATGGCGATGTGGCCGCCGTCCAGCGGCAGCAGCGGCAGCAGGTTGAACACCCCGATGAAGAAGTTCAGCGAGATGAACAGCATGACGAAGATTTCCCAGGCGTTGTTGGCGACCGCCTCACCGCCGAGGACGCTGGCACCGACCACGCTGATCGGGGTGTCGATGTCCCGCTCGCCGCCGGTGATGGCGGTCCACAGCGCGGGGATCTTCTCCGGCAGCCGCTGCAACGCCTGCGCGGTGGCCACCGCCATGTCGCCGATGAAGGAACTGGTCGCGCCAACCGCCTCCACCGGGCCGTAGGTGACCAAACCGGGAGTGCTGATGATCAGCCCGATGCCGAGCGCGGGAACGTCGGTGACCGGCCCGTCGGGGTTGTCGATCGGGGGGCGCTTGGTGGTGCCCAGCACGGTTTCGACGGTGCCGGTCTGGCCGTCGCGCTCGTAGCCGATGGTGGCGGTGGCACCCGGGCTGGCGGTCCGCAGGACGGTGAGCAGGTCGCCGTAGTTGGTGATCGGGGTGCCGTTGAACGAGGTGATCCGGTCGCCGTCGCGGAGCCCGGCGGCGGCGGCCGGGCTGGCGGCGTCACTCGGGGTGCACTCGCGGTAGGTGGTGTCCGGCAGGACGCAGTCCTGGAGAGCGATCACCGCCGGCTCGGCGCGGATCTGCTCCTCGGTGGTCGGGCGGTCGGGGTTGGGCAGGCCGAAGGTCATCGCGGCCAGCCAGGCCGCGAAGATCGCCAACCCGAAGTGGGTGACCGACCCGGCGGACATCACGATGGTGCGCTTCCACACCGGGTAGCGCCACATGGCCCGCTTCTCGTCACCGGGCTCGACGTCGTCGTCCTGCGGCGTCATCCCGACGATCTTGCAGAAGCCACCGAGCGGGATGCCCTTGAGGCCGTACTCGGTCTCGCCGCGCCTGAACGAGAAGATGGTGGGGCCGAAGCCGACGAAGTAGCGGGTGACCTTCATGCCGAAGGCCTTGGCGGTGAGCATGTGCCCGGCCTCGTGCAGGCTCACCGAGACGAGAATGCCGAGGGCGAACAGCACCACCCCGAACGCGAACGACATCAAGCTCCTTCCACCGCAGCAGCGATGATCTCCTGCGCGTGTGCGCGCGCCCACGACTCGGCTTCGAGTACGTCCTCGACGGTACCCGGTTCGCCGAAATCGGGAGCCTCCTCCAACACGCGCTGCAACGTGTCGACGATGCCGAGGAACGGCAGCCGCCCGGCGACGAACGCCGCCACGCACTCCTCGTTCGCCGCGTTGTAGATCGCCGGCCGGCACCGGCCCGCCTCCCCGGCCGCCTTGGCCAGCGCCACCGCCGGGAACGCCTCGTCGTCGAGCGGCGCGAACTCCCAGGTGTGCGCCGTGGTCCAGTCGACGGCGGCGGCGGCCTCGGGCACCCGGTCCGGCCAGCCGATACCCAGGGCGATCGGCAGCCGCATGTCCGGCGGGCTGGCCTGCGCCAGCGTCGACCCGTCGACGAACTCGACCATCGAGTGGATCACCGACTGGGGGTGCACCATCACGGTGATGTCGGCGTACGGCACGTCGAACAGCTCGTGCGCCTCGATCACCTCGAGCGCCTTGTTGACCATGGTCGCCGAGTTGATCGTGACGACCGGCCCCATGTTCCAGGTCGGGTGGGCGAGTGCCTGCTCCGGCGTGACCGCCGTCAACTCGTCGCGCCGCCTACCCCGGAACGGCCCACCGCTGGCGGTCACCACCAGCCGGCGTACCTCACCCCGGGTGCCGCCGCGCAGGCACTGGGCCAGCGCCGAGTGCTCCGAATCCACCGGGACGATCTGCTCCGGCCGCGTCACCGCGCCCTTGACCAGCGAGCCGCCGGCCACCAGCGACTCCTTGTTGGCCAGCGCGAGCGTACGCCCGGCGCGCAGCGCGGCCAGCGTCGGCGCCAGCCCGAGCGACCCCACCACCCCGTTGAGTACGACGTCACACGGCCACTGCGCCAGCTCGGTCATCGCCTCCGGCCCGGCCACGATCTTGGGCAACTTGAACTCGCCGCTGGCCCAGCCCCGCCGGCTCGCCTCGGCGTAGAACGCCAACTGGAGATCCTGCGCGGCGGACGCCTTGGCCACCCCGACCACGTCGACGCCGAGTTCGAGCGCCTGGGCGGCGAGCAGCCCGATGTTGCCGCCACCGGCACCCAGCGCCACCACCCGGAACCGCTCCGGGTTGCGCCGAACGATGTCGATGGCCTGCGTACCGATCGACCCGGTACAACCCAGCAGCACAAGATCACGGGGGGACGTCACGCCGCCCATTCTTCCCCACCGCCCTCCGGTGCCCGGAAGGGCACCTTGTCGCGCCTGAGGTAGCGGAAGGGCTCCCACCCACAGGAAGCCCAGCGCTCGCTGTCCACCGCGAGTCGGGGGCGGGCCCGAAACATCAAAGGCCGATGCACTCTTCTCCCACTGCACGCCGTCAACCTTGCACAGCGTCAACGGGTCAAAACCTAGGACTCGCAGCTAATCTTGGACATTTTCCGTTAGGAGCTAACGGAAAATGTCCAAGATTTCATATTCCATGTCACCCCGGCACCGCGCACGGCCGTCACCTGCAAGGTCAGCATCGGGATATGCCAAGACCCACGCTGAGGAGAAGGTCGCCGATGGGCAGATACAAGCGGTGGGAGGACATCCGTTCCGAACACGTCGATCGAGCAGGCGGTGAGCGAGCCGTCGAGGCAGGTAAGCACGAACTACGCGCAGCAGCCCTCGGCCACCGCCTGGCGGAGAACCGCCGCGACCGTGACCAGACCCGGCAGCAGGTCGATGGCGTGAGGGCGACCCGGGACGACGTCCAGAATGGGCAGCATTGAGCAGCGTGGCGGCTTGGCGCGAGGTGATGGCCGCCCGCGGCCATCCGGCAGCCACCCCGCGCCGTAGGGACCACAATTCCACCGAACCGGATTCCTGATTGTGCTTTGACCGGCCCGGCGCTGCGAAGGCACCGCCCGGTGCCGACCGGGTTCGGTCGGCACCGGGCGGTTCATGCCAGGTTCAGGCGCGGGGGGCGAAGCGGCCCGCGCGGGTGGCGGCGACGAACCGGGTCCAGCTCGTCGCGTCGAAGCTCAGCTCCGCGCCCTGCCGGTCCCTGCTGTCGCGTACGCCTACCGCATCGACAAAGCCGGCCACCTCGACACAGTCACCGTTGCTGCCGGACCAGGACGACGTGCGCCACACTCCGTCACGTCTCATGGGTCATCTCCTTTGCGATCGCCGTGATCAGCTCACGGGAGTCATCGACGTCGAGCGCCCGCTCGCCGAGCGAGCGCCACGCTTCCTCGTAGGTCTGGATCTCGTGCGGCTTGTCCAGGTAGACCGCGCCGCACGGGCCGTCCATGTAAATGGTGGTCGGGTCCGGCTCTCGGACATCGATGGGGAAGTCGAGCATGGTGAAGGCACCGGTGTCGCCCCAACGGAACAGTCCTGCGTGCAGTGGCAGCACCCGGAGATTGACATTGTGCCGCTCACCGGTCACCACCAGGGCGTCGAGTTGCCGGGCCATCGCCGCCCGGTCACGCAGCGGCCGACGCAGCACCGCCTCACTCAGGATGACCTCCAGGTACGGAGCCCGGGGCACGGCCCGCGCCAACAGCCGCTGCCTGCGCAACCGGATGTCCACCTTGGCCTGCTGCTCCACCTCACTCAAGTCCGGCTGGTCGAGGGCGATTACTTCGCGCATGTACTCGACCGTCTGCAACAGGCCGGGTATCAGATCGGCTTCGTACTTCCGGATCTTGGTGGCGGCGGCTTCGAGGCCGACGTACAGCTTGAACCAGTCCTCGATCGCCTCCCCGTAGCTGTGCCACCAGCCGTGCGCCTTTGTCTCCCGGGCCAGCGACCGCATCGTCTTGATCGTCTCGGGGGTCGCGCCGTACACCCGGCACATGGCCTCCACGTCGTTCGGGTGCATGGGGACCTGGCCGGTTTCGTACCGCCAGATTCGCGGCGTCGACCATTCCAGTTCCTTCGCGGCCGCGACCACGATTACGTGCGCGTTTTCGCGAAGTTCTCTCAAATACCTGCCGAGTTGCCTACGCGGGACGGTGCTTCCCGGGTCGTCCACCTACCAACCACTCTGACCAGCCTCGACGACGCCACCGCGCTGGCTGTGGCCCTGCGCGACTCCCTCGGCCACCTGATGGTCATCGACTTCGGCGAAACCACCCTCAGCGAAGAAGACCACCAAAGCCTGCGTACCCGAGTCTGGTGCGACGCCCCACTCGACGGCCCTTACCGCTGCCACCGCCCCGACGACCACGCCGGCCCCTGCACCGTCACGTGATCGACACCGCTTCGGCAATCCCGCGGGCCGGGACGCGACGGATGGCGTGGCGGATGGCTGCCGGGACACCGACCAGCAGCACGACTGCCGCGATCACCAGGACAGCGCTGGTCGCCGTGCTCTGGAGCGGCCAGCCCGCGAGCAGTCTCAGCAGGTAGGGCAGCGGCACCAGCGCCCCGGCGACCAGGCCAGCCGCGCAGAGCCGGCCGGCGGTCGCCCGCAGCGTGGGGTCGACGGCGGCGACGAACGCGATGATGCCGGCCGGCATCACGGTCAGCGCCAGGGTCGACCCCACGATGATGAAGGACGCCAGGAACAGGTCCTCCTTCGCACCGGCCATCACGTACCAGACGAAGGCGGCGAGGCCCAGCAGGTTGAGCAGGCCGACGCAGGCCGCCACCGGGACCAGGGGCCAGCCGTGTCGCCGCACCAGGAGCGTGGCGCAGCCGACCCCACCACCATGCTGCCGACCGCGATCGACAGCGGCACGGCGACCGGCCCGCCGGCCGTGACGGTCGCGTCGGCCACGCTCGGAATCGTTTTCGCCGGTTGCTCGTGCCGGAAGCCGTCGCCGGCAAAGGTCCCGAAGCCGATCCGCTCCCACCGGCCGGCAGAGTCGCGGCGGGCGAAGCCGTCCCGGCCGTTGGCCACCAGCACCACCACGCCGCCGTCCGGCTGGTCCCGCACCAGCAAAGCGCGGGACGACAGGTACTCCTGCACGTCGCGCAGCCCGGGTATCGCCGTGCCGAGTCGCTCCCGGGCATCCTCGTCGACCTGCCAGGCGACGCGCCAGTTGGCCCCACCGTCCCGGCTCTCCTGCACCGCCAGGCGGCGCGGCACGATCCGGAAGCAGTGCCCCGGATCCCGCGCCGAACAGTCCTTCCCCGACGCGGCCGGTGGCGGCTGCTTGGAGAACAGCTCGTAGCCTCCCTCCGGCAGCTCCGAGAACGTCGTTCCGTCGTCCGCGCCGATCCACCACGTGTAGGGCTCCCGGGAGTCGTGATAGGCGTTGCCGATGCCCACCACGGCGACGTCCCGCCACTCGTACAGGGCGACAGCGTCGTCGTACCGGGGAGCTGAGGTGGCCGCGACGCCCAGCCCGGCGATCGGCAACACCACCAGCACCGCCACCATCCGCAGCCAGCGTGCCAGGCTCGGGCGGGCCACCGCCGAACGCCACGTCCACCAGGCCAGCCCCAGCGCCGGCAACGCCAGCAGGTCCGTGCCGTCGGCCAGGATCACCGACGGTCCGTTCACCACGCTCCACACCGCGGACGCCGTGGCCGCCCCCTCCGGAGTGGCCTTCACCGCCGCGAACCCCACTCCGACAACGAGGACCGAGCCGGCCGCCAGCAGGTCGCCCATCCTGCGGCCAAACCTGGGACCAGCACCCCGGACCGTATGCCGCCGCACCGGCAGTCGACCGCACCCGGCCACCAGCAGCACCAGTAAGACGGCCAGCAGCGGTGGTGCCATCACCAGTCCGGCGACGTCGCTGAGCTTTCCCGTCAACCAGCCGGGATAGGCCGCCTTGAGCACCTGGTCATTGAGGATCAGCAGCGCGGTGGCCGCCACCGTCACCGGATGGATCAGCCAGGTCAGGAGGCTGTCGATCGCCCTGTCCCCCGACCGGCCCACGCCTGTTACATGCTGCTGCGACGTGTCCATGCTTCCCCCGTGATGCTGCGAGCGCCTGCGCCTCACGGTCGACCCTGCTGATAACACTCCAGCCTCGCCCGAGCCTCAAACCCGCATCCATGCCGATCTGTCCAGCACATCGCGGCCACCCCTGGCGCTCGTCGAGCAACGCGGACAACAGGACGGTTGCCGAAGCGGATCACGGGGAACTGGAGCGCGATGGGCGGTGCGTGGGAGCGGACGAAGCGGATCAGCAGGGCGGCCTTCCGCCCCGTCCGTGGTCGGGATCTGTCGCTGCACGCCGCCGCGATCACGTTCTACGGGGCGATCGCCGTGGTGCCGGTGGCGCTGCTGGCGATCTGGCTCACCTCGCTGCTGGTGGGGGCGTCCCAGGTACGGCGGCTCACCGGGTACGCGGTGGAGGCGCTGCCGGACGCGATCGGTGCGCCGCACGCGGTGGCCGTGCTGGTCGAGGCCGGGGTCGGGCTGACGCCGTGGCTGGCCCTGGCCTCGCTGCTGCCGGCGTCGCTGTACGGCGAGGGGCTGCGCCGGGCGTTCGTGTCGGTCGCCGCGCCCCGTTCCGACGAACATCTCGTCGGCTGGCGGGGCCGGTTGCTGCTGCTGCCGCTGCTGGCACCGGCCCCGGCGCTGTTGCTGTCGATCCTGCTGGCCCTGCCGACCACCACCGGGCTGGTCCGGCGCGGTGGTTGGGCCGGTGTGCTCGGCGTGGTGCTGTCGTTCCTGGCGGTGTGGTTGGTGCTCACGCCGGTGCTGATGTGGGTCTTCCGGGTGGTCGGGCCGGCCTCGCCGGACTGGCTCGCCACGCTGGGGATGGGCTCCTTCACCGCGGCGAACCTGTCCGGCTTCCTGCACGGTTTCGTGCTCTTCGCCTCGTTGCCACTCGACCTGGGCGTGCCCTTCGGTGGGCTCGACGAGGTGGGTGCCGCCGTGGCGATCCTGCTCTGGCTCTACCTGTTCCACGTGATCGTGCTGGCCGGCTACTCCGCCACCCTGGCCCTGTCCGCCTGGCGTCAGCGGCGGAAGGGGCCGGTGACCTCGTAGGTGATGCCGCCGGACCCGGTCGAGTTGCCGCTGGTGCCGCGCTGGGAGGAGAAGTAGAGGCGGGAGCCGTCGGGGCTGAACGCGGGACCGGTGATCTCCGAGGAGGACTGGCCGTCGATCCGCAGGAACGGGGCGACCACGCCGGCCGGGGTGATCACGCAGACCTCCATGTTGCCGCCGTCCTCGGCCACGTAGAGGTCCCCGCCCGCGGTACCGGTGATGTTGTCGACGCCGGTCAGCGGGGCGGTGCCGGCTGGCACCAGCGAGTCGTCGTACGCCAGGTCGATGCGCTGGTTGACCGCGTCGTACGCCCACACCCGGTTGTCGCCCTTGGTGGTGAACCAGCAGGTACCCCGGTCGTACCAGCAGCCCTCGCCACCGTCGAAGTGCTTCGCCGCGCCGACCTGGAAGCGGGTCGGGATCGGGAAGCCGTCCCGGTCCGGAATGTTCTGCCAGGTCACCGGGCCGGAGGTGGCGTTGGCCGGGGCACACAGCACCTGCACCTGACCGGTGCGCAGATCACCCCAGGTGTCGGGGACGAAGCGGTAGAAGCAGCCGTCGCTCTCGTCCTCGGTCAGGTAGATCACCCGCCGGTCCGGGTCGCAGGCCGCCGCCTCGTGGGTGAACCGGCCCATCCGGGTGCGTTCCTCGGCGCTGCGGCTGCCGTCGGGCCAGGTCTCGAAGACCCGCCCCAGCGGCACCTCCTCGCAGGACAGCCAGGTGCCCCACGGGGTGGCCCCACCGGCGCAGTTGACGTTGGTGCCGCCGAGGATGCGGTACGCGGTGGCGATCGACCCGTCGGCGCGGAACCGCACCGCGGAGGCCCCACCGATCAGCGGCACCTCCGAGTTCGAGACGTAGATCCAGCCGTCACCGGCCGGGAAACACGCACCGCCGTCCGGTGCCCAGTGCCAGACGTACGAGGTGCCGGCGACCCGCTGACCCGAGCGGGCGATGACCCGGCTACTGAAGCCGGCGGGCAGGTGGATGCCGTTGGCGTCGGCGGCCAGCAGGTTCCCGTAAGGGCCGGGGCCGGGTTGGGCGGGTGCGGCCAGCGCGGCACCGGCCCAGAGGCTGCCGGAGAAGGCGGCGGCACCGCCGGCGACGGTGGCGCGCAGCACGGTACGACGATCCATGAGGGGAACCTCCCAGGGGTGGCGGGGGCGGGCCCCACCCACGCTAGGTACCCCACCTCATCGACAAAACCCACTCCCCCATGAACACCAACCAAACCCTCCACCCTGTCGATCATGAGGTTGGCGGCACTCCCGGAGATCAACGGTGCCGCCAACATCATGATCAACAGGCGTGCGGCGGGGTGGGTACGGGTTAGGGTGCGGGGATGGTGGGTGGTGGGGTGCCCGGGCGGGCTGACGTGGTGGTCGTGGGGGCGGGGCACAACGGGTTGGTGTCGGCGATCCTGCTGGCGCGGGCCGGGCTGGACGTGCTGGTGCTGGAGGCCGCCGACGTGATCGGTGGGGCGACGCGCACCGAGAACCCGTTCCCGAAGGTGCCCGAGCTGCGTCACTCCACCGGGTCGTACCTGCTCGGGCTGATGCCGCCGGAGCTGCTGGCCGCGCTCGACGTCCGGATCCCGGTGCTGCGCCGCGACCCGCACTACTTCCTGCCCACCCCCGGCGGGGTCGGCTCGCCGTACCTGCTCTTCGGCACCGACACGGAGGCCACCCGGGCGCAGCTCGCCGAGTTCTTCTCCCCCGCCGACGCCGCCGCCGACGAGGCGTTGCAGGCCGAGCTGGCCGCGCTGCGCGAGGACCTCGCCCCGGCCTGGCTGGCCGAACCGCTCGGCGTCGAGGAGACCGCCGACCGCTACGTCCGTCCCGCGCTGCGCCAGGTCTTCGTCGACCTGGTACGCGGCTCCGTCGCCGACTACCTGGCCCGCTTCGACTTCCGCTCCGAGCTGCTGGTCAGCATGTACGCGGTCACCGACGGCCTGTCCGGGCTCAACGCCGGCCCCGACGACCCCGGCACCGGGCACAACTTCCTGGTGCACAACATGTGCCGGCTGCCCGGTTCGGGCGGCACCTGGATGATCGCCGAGGGCGGCATGGGCACCGTCTCGCGGATCTTCGCCGACGCGGCCCGGGCCTCCGGCGCGCGGATCGTCACGGGTGCCCCGGTCACCGCGATCACCCTCGACGGGGGTGCCGCCCGGGGCGTGGTGCTCGCCGACGGCCGCCAGGTCGACGCCGAGGTGGTGCTCGGCGCCTGCGACCCGTACCGGCTGATGGAGCTGCTCCCCGACGGCGCGCTGCCGACCACGCTCGGCGAACGGATGGCGGCGGTCCGGCGCACCGGCAGCACCCTCAAGCTGAACCTGGCGCTGCGTGGTCTGCCGCGCTTCTCCTGCCTGCCCGAGGGCGCACCGAGCCCGTTCGGCTCCACCATCCACCTGCTGCCCGGCTCGGCGACGCTGGCCGGCGGCACCGGCGAGTCACCGATGGCGGCGCTGCGCGCCATGTGGGCCGACGTGCGCGCCGGGCGACTGCCGGCGGAGCCGACGATCGAGTGGTACCTGCACACCACCGTCGACCCGTCGCTGGCCGACCCGGCCGGACACCACTCGTCGGCGCTGTTCGTCCAGTCGGTGCCGTACGAGTTGGCCGGCACCACCTGGGACGCCGAGCTGCCCGGTTACGTCGAAAAGCTGATCGGAATCTGCGAGCGCTACGCGCCCGGCACCGGCGACCTGATCGCCGACGCGGTGCCGCTGCCGCCACCCGGCATCGAGAGGCACTTCGGCATCACCGGCGGCCACATCCACCACGTCGACAACACCGTCTCGTTCGCCGACCGGATGCCCTACGCCACCGGCGTCGACGGGGTGTACGCGGGCAGCGCCGGCTGTCACCCGGCCGGCAGCGTCATCGGCGCCGCCGGCCACAACGCCGCCCAGCGCATCCTCGCCGACCTCGGTCGGTAGGCGAGGCGTGGGGGGGCCCCGCCGGGGGCGCCGCCCCCGGGGGGGGCGGCAACCCCCGGGGGGGGGCCGGGCGCCCCCCCCCCCCCCACCCCCC
>NZ_JBAGKI010000108.1:0-10225 GCF_036689795.1 Micromonospora palythoicola
TGGGCTCCCGGGCCCCCGCCCGCCGCCCGACCCCACCACCGGGGCCCTCCCCCGCCCCCCCCTGCCCCCGGCCGGGGCCGCCCCACCCGCCCGCGGGCGCGGCCCCGCCCGGATCAGCCGGCCAGCTCGGCACGCCAGCACCGGCCAGCCGGCCGGCGCCTCAGGCCAGTGCGGAGACGATGTCGGCGACCGAGCGGCGGCGACCGGTGTAGAACGGCACCTCCTCGCGGACGTGCAGTCGGGCGCGGGAGGCTCGTAGGTCACGCATCAGGTCGACGATCCGGTGCAACTCGTCGGCCTCGAAGGCCAGCATCCACTCGTAGTCGCCGAGCGCGAACGAGGCGACCGTGTTGGCCCGTACGTCCGGGTAGCCGCGGGCCATCTGGCCGTGCTCGGCGAGCAGCTCCCGCCGCTCGGCGTCGGGCAGCAGGTACCAGTCGTACGACCGGACGAACGGGTAGACGCAGAGGTAGGCGCGGGCCTCCTCGCCGGCCAGGAACGCCGGGATGTGGCTCTTGTTGAACTCGGCCGGCCGGTGCAGCGCCATCTGCGACCAGACCGGGGTCATCGCCCGGCCCAGGGCGGTCCGCCGCAACCGCAGGTACGCGTCCTGGAGCGCGTCGCTCGACGCGGAGTGCCACCAGACCATCAGGTCGGCGTCGGCGCGCAGCCCGGACACGTCGTAGGTGCCGCGCACCACCACGTCCTTGCCGGCCAACTCCTCGATCAGCGACTCGACCTCGCCGGTGACGTTGTCCCGCAGCGACGGCAGCGGCGCGCTGGCCCGGAACACCGACCACATGGTGTAGCGGATGGTGGAGTTGAGTTCCTTCAGTCGGGCCGCGTTGCTCTGCTCGGTCATCTCCCCGATCCTTCCAGTGCCGTGATGATCTCCTCGGCCGCCGTCTCACCGGAGCGGACGCAGACCGGGATGCCGACCCCGTCGTAGCCGGCACCGGCCAGCCGCAGCGTCGGATGTGCCGCCCGCAGCGCCGAACGGGCGGCGACCACCCGGTCGAGATGACCGGGGGTGTACTGCGGCAGCGCGCCGCCCCAGCGCTGCACGTGCCCGGCGACCGGGGCGGGCAGCGGCGCACCCAGCACCGCCGACACTTCCCGGTGCACGGTCGCGGCGAGGTCCTCGTCGGGGCGCTGGAGCTGCTCCTCGTCGCCGTACCGGCCGACCGAGGCGCGCACCAGGGCCAACCCGTCCGGCCGGCGCAGGTGCCCCCACTTGGTGGTGAAGAAGGTGGCCGCCTTGACCAGCAGCCCTTCGGTGGCGGGCACCAGGAAGCCGGAGAGGTCCGGCAGCATTGCTCCGGGCAGCGCCAGGGTGACCAGCGCGACGCTCGCGTAGTCCAGCCCGCCGATCTCCGTCGCCGCCTCCGGGGCGACGTCGGCGAGCAGCCGCGCCGCCGGCCGGGCCGGCACCGCCAGCACAACCGCGTCCACGTCGACGTGCTCGGGGTCGCGGGTCGGACCGACGGTCAGCCGCCAGCCGGCGCCGGTCGGGGTGAGTTCGCGGACCGCCGCGTGGCGGTGGACCGTCGCGCCGCTGGCCGCCGCCGCCGCGTCGACCAGGGTGCTCAGCCCGCCGTCGAGGGTGCCGAAGACCGGCTCACCGGGGGCGCGCGGCGCGGCGGCCTGCGCCGCGCGCACGGCCGCCAGCAGCGTGTGTTCCACCCGGGCGGCCCGGGCCAGCGCCGGCATGGTGGTGACCAGGGACAGGTCGTCGGCGCGGCCCGCGTACACCCCGCCGAGCATCGGGTCGACCAGCCGGTCGACCACCTCGTCACCGAACCTCGCGCGGACCAGTGACCCCACGGCGATGTCCTGGTCGGCACCGAGCAGGGGCCCACCGCCGTCGCGGTCGGCCTCCGGCGTCGGCCGCGCCACCGCCGCCACCTTCTCCAGATCACCGGGTACGCCGACAAGCGTGCCGCCCGGGATCGGGCGCAGCCCGCCGTCGACGGCCAACGCCGCCTGCCCGACGCTCGGGTGCACGATCCGTCCCGCCAGGCCGAGCCGGCGGATCAGGGCGACGGCGGCGGACTCCCCGCCGGCCGGGTCGCGCATCAGGAACGACTCGGCGCCGAACTCGACCGGCCCGCCGGCCAACTCGCCGGTGCGCAGCTTGCCACCGAGGGCGCCGGACTGCTCGTACACGGTGATGTCGACGTCGGCGGGTGCGCGGTCACGCAGCCGCACCGCGGCGGCCAGGCCGGCGACACCGCCGCCGACCACCGCCACCCGCCGCCTCGGCACGGCGGTCAGCCCCGGTCGACCGGTCGCGTGGACAGCTCGTGCACCAGGGCGACCACCCGGGTCAACACCTCCGGGTCGGTCTCCGGCAGCACGCCGTGACCGAGGTTGAACACGTGCCCCGGCGCGGCCCGGCCCTGCGCCAGGATCCGGCGCACCTCGGTCTCCACCACCGGCCACGGGGCCAGCAGCAGGGTCGGGTCGAGGTTGCCCTGCACCGCCCGCTCCGGCCCGATCCGGCGGGTCGCGACGTCCAGCGGCGTACGCCAGTCGACGCCGACCACGTCGGCGCCGGCCTCGCCCATCGCGCCGAGCAGTTCGGCGGTGCCGACCCCGAAGTGGATCCGGGGCACACCGGTGTCGGCGAGCCCGGTCAACACCTTCGTCGAGTGGGGCAGCACGAACCGGCGGTAGTCGGCCTCGGAGAGCGCGCCGGCCCACGAGTCGAACAGCTGCACCGCCGACACACCGGCCTCGATCTGCACCCGCAGGAACGCCAGGGTCACCTCGGCCAGCCGGCCGGCGAGGGCGTGCCACAGCTCCGGCTCACCGTGCATCAGCGCCTTGGTCTTGGCGTGGGTACGCGACGGACCACCCTCCACCAGGTAGCTGGCCAGCGTGAACGGGGCCCCGGCGAAGCCGATCAGCGGGGTGTCGCCCAGCTCCTTGACCAGCAGCCGGACCGCCTCGTCGACGTAGTCGACGTCGTCGCGCCCGATGGGCCGGATCCGTTCGACGTCGGCGGCGGTCCGCACCGGTTCGGCCACCACCGGACCGGTGCCGGGCACGATGTCCAGATCGACCCCGGCGGCGGCCACCGGCACCACGATGTCGCTGAACAGGATCGCCGCGTCCACGTCGTGCCGGCGAACCGGCTGAAGGGTGATCTCGGTGACGAGGTCGGGCCGGCGGCAGGACTCCAGCATCGCCACGTTGGCCCGGATCTCGCGGTACTCCGGCAGCGACCGGCCCGCCTGGCGCATGAACCAGACCGGGGTGTGCGGAACCGGCCGGCGGCGGCACGCCCGCACGAAGGGCGAATCAGCGGGCCCGCCGGGGCGGGATTCGTCGTCTCGGGCGGCGGTGCCCGTGGTGTCGGTGGTCATCGCGGCAATCGTGCCACGCGGCCGATCGCCACCCCCCGCCCACCGCCACCTTTGTGACGTGGAAGGGAAAGACCCAACGCCGTCGACAGTCGTGGATCATCGGGGTGCCGATCTCGGCGTGCCGACGCGACCGAACCGGTACGGCGGCTTAGGCTGCGGGGCATGGCCCCCCCGATCGCGCTTCCGGACACGTTCGCCCGCGCGGTCGCGGGGCTCCGGTCGGCGACGCCCCGGCCGGAGATCCTGCTGGAGGAGGTGGGGGCACCCCAGCGGCTGGCCCCCTACTCCTTCGCGCTCTCCGCGGCCGTGCTGCGCGACGGCGACGAGGTGGCCAGCGGGCGGCTGATCCTGCTGCACGATCCGGCGGGACACGAGGCGTGGCAGGGCACGCTGCGGCTGGTCACCTACGTGACCGCCGAGATGGAGGTGGACCTCGCCGCCGACCCGCTGCTGCCCGGGGTGGGATGGACCTGGCTCACCGACGCTCTCGACGCCCAGGACGCCGGGTACCGGGCCATCGGCGGGACGATCACGCAGACGATGTCGACCCGGTTCGGTGAGCTGGCCGGCCCGCCCGCGACCGGCGACGTGGAGATCCGCGCCTCCTGGACACCGACCGGCGTCGACCTCGCTGCCCACCTGGACGCCTGGTGCACCCTGCTGGCCTCCACCGCCGGCCTGCCGCCGCCCGGCGTCACCGCCCTGCCGGAGCGCCGCCCAGCCGCCACCGGCTGAGGGCCGACCCGGTGCCGACCCCGCCGGTCCCGGCCGGGCGGCCGACACGCGGCGGGGCGGGTGGCGGCACTCGATCCACTCGCGCACTAGGGTTGGCAGGTGACCGACGAACCACCCCTGCGCCGTCGGGCCGCCGCAAGCCGTACGGGAAACGACACGCAGCACCCGCCGTCGGCGCGGTCGGAGCCCTCGGACGCGGGGACCGAGCCCACCGGCGGCGAGTCCGTGCCGCTGACCGCGCCCCGCGAGGGCACCCCCGAACCAGTCGCCACCCCGGATCAGCTCGCCGAGGTGGTGGCGCGATTCGCCAGCGGTGCCGGCCCGGTGGCCCTGGACGCCGAACGCGCCTCCGGCTACCGGTACAGCCAGCGCGCGTACCTGGTGCAGCTGCGCCGCGCCGGTGCCGGTACCGCGCTGATCGACCCCCTGCCGCTGCCCGACCTGAGCGCCCTCGACGCCGCGATCGCCGAGACGGAGTGGGTGCTGCATGCGGCGAACCAGGATCTGCCCTGCCTCGCGGAGTTGGGACTGCGGCCACGCCGGTTGTTCGACACCGAGCTGGCGGCGCGGCTGGCCGGCTTCGAGCGGGTGGGTCTCGCCGCCCTCACCGAGCAGTTGCTCGGATTCAGCCTGGAGAAGCACCACTCCGCGGCGGACTGGTCGAACCGGCCACTGCCCGAGTCCTGGCTGACCTACGCCGCGCTGGACGTCGAACTGCTGACCGACCTGCGCGACGCGCTCGACGCGGAGCTGACCCGGCAGGGCAAGTCCGAGTGGGCGGCGGAGGAGTTCGCCGCGCTCGTGGCCAGCGGCGCCCGACCGCCCCGGGTACGCGCCGAACCGTGGCGACGGACGTCCGGGATCCACCGGGTCCGGGGCGCGCGGGCGCAGGCCCGGGTCCGTTCCCTGTGGTACGCCCGGGACCAGATCGCGGCTCGGCGGGACTCGGCACCGGGCCGGGTGCTGCCCGACTCGGCCATCGTCGCGGCGGCGGAGTTGGATCCGAGAGACGAGAAGGCGCTGCTCACCCTGCCCGGCTTCGGTGGTCGGTCGGTGCGGCGGCTGGCGCGTACCTGGCTGGCGGCGCTGGATGACGCGCGGCAGTTGCCGGACGACGCCCTACCGGTGGCGCCGACCGTGGAGGGTCCACCCCCGCCGCACCGGTGGGCCGAGCGGGACCCGGTTGCCGCCGGCAGGCTGACCCGCTGCCGGGAGGTGGTGTTGCGGGTGGCCGGCGAGCACAACCTGCCCCCGGAGAACCTGATCTCGCCCGACACCATCCGCCGGGTCGCCTGGCAGCCGCCCGAGGAGATCACCGACGCGACCGTCGCCGAGGCCCTGCGCGCCCACCACGCCCGCGAGTGGCAGATCGCCCTCCTCCTCCCCCACCTCCCCACCGCCCTCACCCCCACCCCCTGACCCACCACCCGCCCCCCCCCGCCGCGCCCGCCGCGCCCGCCGGTTCCCACCCCGGTGATCAAGAAGTTCGCGTCAGCCGCACGGCGTGTCGCTGACGCGAACCGCTTGATCACCGCAGTGCTGATTGGGCGGCGGCCGGGTGGGTGGGTGGGTGGGTGGGTGGGTGGGTGGGTGTGGGGTGGGTTACAGGGGGAGGTGGCGCGAGGGTTATTACTGGCGAGTAGCATCGGGGAAACGCCAGTGCTGGCGACCTTTGTCCGGTCCGTCGTGCGCCTGCGGCGCGACGAGCCGGATCGTGGTCGAATAGGAGGCTCATCGTGCCCCGTGAAGTCCGGGATGTCGTCTTCGTCGACGGTGTCCGCACCCCCTTCGGCAAGGCGGGTGGCATGTACGCCAACACCCGCGCCGACGATCTGGTGATCCGCTGCATCCGCGAACTGCTGCGCCGTAACCCGCAACTGCCGCCCGAGCGGGTCGAGGAGGTGGCGATCGCCGCCACCACCCAGATCGGCGACCAGGGCCTGACCATCGGCCGCACCGCCGCACTGCTGGCGGGCCTGCCCAAGACCGTTCCGGGTTTCGCCATCGACCGGATGTGCGCCGGGGCGATGACCGCCGTGACCACCGTCGCGGGCGGCATCGCCATGGGTGCCTACGACATCGCGATCGCCGGTGGCGTCGAGCACATGGGCCGCCACCCGATGGGCGAGGGCGTCGACCCCAACCCGCGCATCATCGCCGAGAAGCTGGTCGACCCGTCCGCGCTGGTGATGGGCGCCACCGCGGAGAACCTGCACGACCGGGTCCCGCACATCACCAAGCAGCGCACCGACGCGTTCGCCCTCGCCTCACAGCAGAAGACCGCGAAGGCGTACGCCAACGGCAAGCTGCAGGACGACCTGGTGCCGGTGGCGATCCGCGACGAGGAGAACGGCTGGGGCCTGGCCACGGTGGACGAGGCACCCCGGGACACCTCGATGGAGAAGCTCGCCACCCTCAAGACCCCGTTCCGTCCGCACGGCAAGGTCACCGCGGGCAACGCGGCCGGCCTGAACGACGGCGCCACCGCCAGCCTGCTCGCCGACGAGGCCACCGCCCGCGAGCTGGGCCTGCCGGTGGCGATGCGGCTGGTTTCGTACGGTTTCGTCGGCGTCGAGCCGGAGGTGATGGGGGTCGGCCCGATCCCGTCGACCGAGAAGGCGCTGCGCATCGCCGGCCTGACCATCGACGACATCGGCCTGTTCGAGCTGAACGAGGCGTTCGCCGTGCAGGTGCTCGCCTTCCTCGACCACTTCGGCATCGCCGACGACGACCCGCGGGTGAATCCGTGGGGCGGCGCGATCGCGATCGGTCACCCGCTCGCCTCCTCCGGCGTACGGCTGATGACCCAGCTCGCCCGGCAGTTCGCCGAGCACCCCGAGGTCCGTTACGGCATCACCGCCATGTGCATCGGCATCGGCATGGGCGGCACGGTCATCTGGGAGAACCCGCACTGGACCGGGTCCGCGCAGACGGAGGGTGGAGACAAGTGAGCGCGAGGAGTGAGCTTGCGAGCCCCGCAGTCGGGAACGAGGGAGATTCAGTGAGCGCGCTCGCCGCACCGAACGAGGTCGTCACCAGGGCACTGCTGCGGCAGGTGAACGTGCCGGGGCTGGACCGTCCGGCCGCCCTGATCACCCTCGACAACGGATTCGACCACACCAAGCCGAACACCTTCGGCCCCGGCGGCCTGACCAGCCTCGACGAGGCGATCAGCGCCGCGCTCGCGGCCGACCCGGCGTTCATCGCGGTCACCGGCAAGCCGTACATCTTCTGCGTCGGCGCGGACATCACCGGCCTGCCGCAGCTCGCGGACCGCGAGCAGGCGCTGGAGATCGGCCGGCTGGGTCACCGGGTCTTCGCCCGGCTCAAGGACAGCTCCGTGCCGACCTTCGCCTTCGTCAACGGCGCGGCGATGGGCGGCGGTCTGGAGCTGGCCCTGCACTGCCACTACCGGACCCTGTCGGCCGGCGCGACGGCGCTGGCGCTGCCGGAGGTCTCCCTCGGTCTGATCCCGGGCTGGGGCGGCACCCAACTGCTGCCGAACCTGATCGGCATCCCGGCCGCCACTCAGGTGATCATCCAGAACCCGCTCATGCAGAACAAGATGCTCAAGCCGAAGCAGGCCGCCGAGCTGGGCATCGCGGACGTGCTGCTGGAGCCGGCCGACTTCCTGGAGCGGTCCCTTGAGTGGGCCGCCGGTGTCGTCCGGGGGCAGGTCGAGGTGACCCGGCCCGAGGTCGACAAGGACATGTGGGCCGGCGTGCTGTACTTCGCCCGGCAGACGCTGGACCAGCGGCTGCACGGCGCGGTTCCGGCCGCGTACCAGGCGCTCGACCTGCTGGAGACGGCGAAGGACGCCGACTTCGCCACCGGCACCGCCGCGGAGGACGAGGCCCTGGCCGACCTGGTCTTCTCCGAGGAGCTGCGCAGCGGCCTGTACGCCTTCGACCTGGTGCAGCGGCGGGCCAAGCGGCCGGCCGGCGCGCCGGACAAGGGCCTGGCCCGCCCGGTCACGAAGGTCGGCATCGTCGGTGCCGGTCTGATGGCCAGCCAGCTGGCGCTGCTGTTCGCCCGCCGCCTCCAGGTCCCGGTCGTGCTGACCGACCTGGACCAGTCGCGGGTCGACAAGGGCGTGGGCTACGTGCACACCCAGATCGAGAAGGCGGTCAGCAAGGGCCGGATGGACAAGGGCACGGCCGCGAAGCTGTACGGCCTGGTGTCCGGCTCGGTCGACAAGTCCGTCTTCGCCGACGCCGACTTCGTCATCGAGGCGGTCTTCGAGGACCTGAACGTCAAGAAGCAGGTCTGGGCCGAGCTGGAGAAGATCGTCAAGCCGGAGGCGGTCCTCGCCACCAACACGTCGTCGTTGTCGATCACCGAGATGGCGGCGGAGCTGGAGCACCCGGAGCGGGTCGTCGGCTTCCACTTCTTCAACCCGGTCGCGGTGCTGCCGCTGCTGGAGATCGTCCGGGGCGAGCGGACCGACGACGCCACCCTGGCCACCGCGTTCGCGGTCGGCAAGCAGCTCAAGAAGTCGAGCGTGCTGGTGAAGGACGCCCCGGCGTTCGTGGTGAACCGGCTGCTCACCCGCTTCCTGGGCACCGTGTTCGCCGCCGTCGACGCCGGCACCCCGCTGGAGGTGGCGAACCGGGCGCTCGACCCGCTGGGTCTGCCGATGCGCCCCCTCGCCCTGCTCCAACTGGTCGGGCCGGCCGTTGCGTACCACGTGGGCGGCACCCTGCACGCGGCGTTCCCGGACCGGTTCGGCGTGAGTGAGAACCTCAAGCGGATCGCCGACTCCGGCCAGCCGATCGTCGTCGACGACGAGATCAACGCCGAGGTGGCGAAGCTGCTGGTGGTCGGCGACCAGCCGCTCACCGAGGAGCAGGTACGCCAGAACGCGCTGGACGCGCTGGCGCAGGAGATCCGGCTGATGCTCGACGAGGGCGTCGTGGCCGAGGCGCAGGACATCGACCTGTGCATGATTCTCGGTGCCGGTTGGCCGTTCCACCTGGGCGGCGTCACGCCGTACCTGGACCGGACCGGCACCAGCGAGCGGGTCACCGGCAAGCGGTTCCTGCCACCCGGCGCGGCCAGCCTGGCCGGCTGAGCGGCGACGAACGACACCGATCGCGGTGGTCACCCGACGAGGTGGCCACCGCGATCGTTTTCTCGTGGTGCTGCTGGTGCGGATGCGACACCTGGCTACGATGACCGATCCACCCGAACCCCAGGAGCTGACCGCATGTCCCACCCCTCGGACGAGCACCAGAACCCGCCGCCCGCCGGTACGTACCCGCCCCCGGGCGGGTACCCCCAGCAAGATTCCGCCCCGTACCCATCGGCCGGGGCCCAGCCGGTGCCGCCGCAGCAACCCGGCCAACCGGCGCCCGGCACCTATCCGCCGCCCGGCGCCTACCCACCACCCGGCCAGCCGTACCCCGCCGGTCCTGCGCCAGCCGGGCCGGGGCAGGCCGGTCAGGGATTTCCCGGCCCTGGATTCCCCGGCCCCGCGCCGGCCGGTCCGCCGAAGAAGAAGTCGCGGGTCGGGATGATCGTGCTGATCGTTCTCGCGGTCCTGCTGGTGCTCTGCGTCGGCGGTGGCACCGCCATCTGGTTCGCGGTCAAGGACGACGTCAGCGAGGCCGTGGACGCCACCCGGACCCGGATGGTCGCCCCGGCCACCCTGGCCGGCCGACCCAAGAACACCGACCCCGAGTTGCAGCAGGCGGCCGACGACATGGTTCGCGACATCCGCTCGACGGTGAGCAACGAGACCAGCGCGGTGGGCGCCTTCTACGGTGACCCGGCCGCCGAGGACCTTGTCATGATCGCAGGCGCGTCCGGCCTGATGTCCGACCCCAAGCAGGAACTCGACGCGGCGGTCCAGGGCCTCTCCGCCGACCTGGGCCTCAGCAACATGACCTCGGTGGACCCGGGTCCGCTCGGTGGTGAGGCGAAGTGCGGCGACGGCCTGACCGAGGACGTACCGCTGGGCGTCTGCACCTGGGCCGACCGGGGCAGCGTCGGGCTGATCGTGATGTTCTTCTCGTCCCGCGCCGACGCCCAGGCCGAGTTCGTCACCATCCGCAGCCAGATCCAGCAGCGGGACTGACCGCAGCCGGCAACAGGGCTGCGGAGGAGACCCCGCCAGCCCTGTT
>NZ_JBAGKI010000109.1:0-10075 GCF_036689795.1 Micromonospora palythoicola
CCGGGCCCGGCCGGGGGGGTGGAGCCGCCGGGCCGGGTGGGTCACAGGGCCAGGCAGTTGGGGTTGATCGCGGCGTCGCGCAGGGCCTGCCGGACGACGGTGTAGGTGGTGCCGTCGAGCACCAGGCCGAGGTGGCCGACCACGCGCAGCGGGCACCGGGACTGGATCAGTACGTTCGTCGCCCCGTCGGCCAGCATCGCGTTGTCCACCGGTCGGACCAGTTCGTCCTGCCAGGTGCGCACCGTGGTCCAGCGCACCGGTGCCGGGGTGTCGTCGCCCGCGTTGAGGGCGGTGAGGAACGACGACCCGATGGTCATCTGTTGGCAGGCGACCACGCCAGCGCAGCTGCCCAGGCCGAGGAACGACACGATGTTCGCCACGTAGGTGCCGTACTGCGGGGTGCCCAGGCTGACATAGCGTCCGACGGCCTCGCCGCCGCCGAGATTCTTGATGTAGTAGCGGCTGACCAGGCCGCCTTCGGAGTGTGCGACCAGGTCGACCTTGGCACCCACGGCAGCGGCGCGGACCTGTCCCACGTATCCGCGCAGGCCGGCGGCGGACGCGGTGATGTCGCCGAGCCCGAGGTTGGGCAACTGGTAGATCCAGACCCGGTACCCGTCGGCGCGTAGCCGGGCGGCGAGTGGTTCGTAGACGGCCGCGATCCCGCTGAGCCCACCGACCACGATGACCGGATTTGCACCGGCCAGCGCCCGCAGGTCGTCGGTCGCCGCCGCACCGGTCGGCGCGCCGTCGGCGGGTTCGGCTCCGCCGGTGGACGCAACGTCGGCGGGTGCGGCTCCGGTTAATGCGCCGTCGGCGGGTGCGGCTCCGGTGGACGCGACGTCGGCGGGTTCGGCTCCGGTGGACGCGCCGTTCCGGACGGACGATGCGCCGGTGCCGGCGGACCCGGTGACACCGTCGGGTGCGCCGGCCGGATCGGCTGCGGCGGGGGTGCCGGTGGCGGTGGCGACGCGGGTGGGCGCTGCGGTGGCGGGTGGAGCGGCGGTGGCGGGTGGAGCGGCGGTGGCGGCGGTGGCGGCGGGAGCCGCTAGGACGGCGAAGACGGTGAGAGCCAGGACGGGGACAGCCTTTCGGAGCAGCATCGCTGCACCTCCCAAGGGGATCCCGGGGTTACCGGGTGGAGGCGGTGGGATGTCCGATCGACCGTGCACTGATGATGCGGGTCACAATCCAGAAACGTCAATGAAAAGTTACGCACGAGTAGCGGCTGTCCGCGTCGGGCGTCCGGGAGCACGGCGGCAGCGGGCTGCTCGCGGCGCCGTCCGGCGGCAGCGGCAGCGGCAGCGGCAGCGGCAGCGGCAGCGGCAGCACTGTCCACGCACGACGAACGCCGCACGCACCGGGTGGGTGCGTGCGGCGTCGAGTTCGGCGCGGGTCAGCCGGCGGGTGTGCTCTCCGGCTGCGACTCCGGCTCGGTGCGGGGCGAGCCCTGCTTCACGTACGTCGGGTGCAACTGCACCGGCTGCCGCTCCTGCTGGCGACGCTGCCGAGCCCGGACCCGCAGGTTGAGGAACTCCACGAAGATCGAGAAGGCGATCGGGCCGTACACGTAGCCCTTCGGGATGTGCTGGTCGAAGCTCTCCGCGATCAGGCTCGCGCCGATGAGCAGCAGGAACGACAGGGCCAGCATCTTGACCGTCGGGTGCTGGTTGACGAACCTGCTGACCGCGCCGGCCGAGACCAGCATGATGATCATCGCGATGATCACGGCGGCGACCATGATGGCGAGTTCGTCGACCATGCCGACCGCGGTGATCACCGAGTCGAGCGAGAAGACCACGTCCAGCACCAGGATCTGCGCGATGACCGCGCCGAACGAGACCACCTTGCGGCCCTCGCGCTCGTGGTCGGAACCTTCCAGATGCTCGTGGATCTCGTACGTCGCCTTCCCGACCAGGAATATCCCGCCGAGCAACAGGATCAGGTCACGCCCGGATATCTCCTGCCCGAGCACGGTGAACAGCGGCGCGGTCAGACCGATGATCCAGGACAACGACGCCAGCAACAGCAGGCGGGTGATCAGGGCGAGCGAGATGCCGATCGTCCGGGCCCGGGCCTGCTGGTGCTCGGGCAACCGACCGGACAGGATCGAGATGAACACGACGTTGTCGATGCCCAGCACGATCTCCAGCAGGAGCAGGGTCGCGAACGCGATCCACAGCTCGGGACTGGTCAGGAACTCCATGCCATCCTCGACTCTCACGACCGGCCGCCGGGTCGGCACCCGGACCATCGGCTGATCTGCAACATGATGACCTACCGGGCCACAAACCGCTTCGCAACCCCACCGGCCCCCGGCGCCCTGCCAGCACCGAACCGGCCGCACGAGTTGTGCGCCAAGCCCAATCCAGCGGGATCAGCGGCACGGTTTGCGGCATCACGGCCCTTCGCGGGGGCCGGGAGGCCGCAACATGCCGCATCCCGCGACAGCTTCCCCGGCGACCTCCGGCCGCATGCCACGACAGCGGCTCCGGCCGCCCTCCGGCCGCGCGCCACGACAGCGGCCCGGCCGGTCCTGGCCGCCGTCACGGCAGCGGCTCGGACAGCCCTCCGGCTGCCGAGCCCGGGGCCTACGCCACGTACGGATCGATGGCATGCTGTGGCCGTGCCCGGCACCCCACCCCCCGACGAACGGCTGCGGGTGATGCCGTGGTGGCTGGTGCTCGTCGGGCTGCTGCTGGCCACCCTGCTCGGCTGGTGGGTGCTGTCCTGGCTGCTCGACGAGGCCGACCGCGCCACCGCGCCGGACACCCGGGCCACGCTGCGCGTCGACGCCATCCGCACCGGGTTGACCGTGGTCGCCGGCACCGGTGGCGGGCTGGCACTGCTGCTCGCCGCCCGGCGACAGTGGATAAGCGAGCGGGCGCAACGGCACCAGGAGGTCGTCGCCGCCGCCGACCAGGAGCACCGCGACCGGGTGCAGGCGCACGTTGAGGCGGTCGCCGAGGCCGGGCAGCGGCACCAGGAGCAGCAGGCCGAGGCCGCCGCGCACGACGCCGCCGAGCGCCGGCTGACCGAGCTGTACACGCGGGCCGTCGAACTGCTCGGCAACGACAACGCCGCGGTACGCCTCGGCGGCCTGCACGCCCTGGAACGACTCGGCCAGGACAACCCGGCGCAGCGTACGACGATCGTGGGGGTGCTCTGCGCGTACCTGCGGATGCCGTCGCCGGACGACGCGCGGGAGACGGAGGTACGCCGCAGCGCGCAGCGGGTGTTGACCCGGCACCTGCGCGCGGACGACGACGCCTTCTGGCCCGGCGTGCGCCTGGACCTGACCGGCGCGCGACTCGACGACTTCGACGCCACCGGGTGCACCCTCCACGACGCCGACCTGAACGACGCCACCTGCACCGGCACCACCCGGTTCACCGGGGCGACGCTGACCGGGCGGCTGGCCCTCGGCGCGGGCTTCGACACCCTCCTGCTCGACGGGGTCGGCGGCGACGCGGCGATCGTCCTGGACGGCGCCCGGGTGACCGGCCGGCTCAGCGCCGACGGGGCCGAGTTCGGTGGCCCGCTGTCGGTCCAGCGGGCCACCCTCGGCGAGACCTCCTGGCGGGGCAGCACGTTCCACCGGACCGCCACCTTCGACCACACCACAGTCACCGGCAGCGCCAGCTTCCGTGAGGCCCAGTTCCACGGTGGACTGTCCATGGAGCACAGCTCGTTCGGCGGTGACGCCGTGTTCAGCCGGGCCCGCTTCGCCGACCTGGTCCTGTTCCGCTGGACCGAGTTCGGGGGTGAAGCCTCGTTCGCCGACGCCCGCTTCGCCGGGGCGGCCAGCTTCGGCCGGGCCCGCTTCCACGGCCCGGTCACCTTCGAGGGCGCCACCCCGGCCCGCCGCCCCCTGTTCGACCAGGCCCGCGCCACCACGTCGGCACACCACACCTGGCCCGAGGGCACGCACGCCGAGCCCCTGGACACCGACTGGCTCCTGCTCACCGACCCGTAGCCCCCGCCGCCTGTCACCCTGACACCGCCACGACCCGCTGTCGCCCGACGCCGGCACGACTTGCGGCATGTCGCGATATCACGCGCCCCGGAAAGGCCGACATGCCGCATCCCGCGAGCCCCACCAGGAACGGACACGCCGCCCCCTCAGGTTTACGGGGACGGCACGGAAGCGACTTGCGGCATGTCGCGGCATCACGTGCCCCGGAGACGCCGTCATGCCGCATCCCGCGACCGCCGTGGCAGCGGGCCGACCGCATCGACGGGTGCTGTTAGCATCACCGGCGGACGCGTCCAGCACCCATGAGGATCCGGCGAATCGATGTCCCCGAACGAGCAGGATCCGTACGTGCTTCTCGGCGTCAGCCGGGAAGCGTCAGTGGCTGAGATACGCCAGCGTTACCTGATCCTGGTGCAGGTCTGGCACCCGGACAAGCATCAGTCGAGCCCGGAGAACGTTCGCGAAGAAGCGACCCGGCAGATGCAGCAGATCAATCGGGCGTACAAACTCCTCACCGATGTTCGGGAACGCGAGACGCGCGAACGCCAGGCCCGCCAGGCCGAGGAACAGCAACGCGCGGAGCGCCAGCGGGCGGGCGGTGGGCAGCGGGCCCACGACTGGGCAGCCCAGCAACGCGAGGCGCGCGAGCAGGAGGCCCGGGATCGGGCGGCGGACGCACGACGGGCCCGGGAGCACGCGGCACGTGAGGCCCGTGAGCAGGAAGCCCGCGAGCGCGAGGTGCGCGAACGGGCGGAGGCCGAGCGGCTGGCGCGGATACGCGAGCGGGAGGCACGCGAGCATCAGCATCCTCGCGCCCGGTGGACGCATCCCCGGTTCGAGCCGGTGCATCTACCGGAACCGCTGACCATCGAACCGATAACCATCTCGTTGTCGGATGGCGCCGAGGGTTACACGCTGGTGGCTCGATCCGAGTTCGAGGAGTCGGTGGTCTTCTTTCCCGGCGCCGACGGCGAGCTGCTCCTGTTTCGCGCCAAGGAGACGCTGCACCGGTACCTGACCGAGACCAGCTCCCACGAGCTGGCCGCCGTTCCCGGTTGGGACGAGTTCATGAACTCGATTCTCAAGGCCGGAATCAGCGTCGACGACGATCGGTCGTACGACTTCGGGCTGATTCTCTACAGCATCAGGCACCCGGTGACCGAGTGGGTTCCCCGGCTCTTCATCACCAACCGCGATCTCCTGGTGGACATCGCGGAGGCGTTCGGGATCGCCGAGGCGTTGGAGCTGTTGCACGTCGGCTCGGCGATCGACACGCTCGACGATCTGATGCGGGTCGCCGACCGACCACTCGCCGGATGGGGCGCACGGCGTCGGCTCGACGCCATGAATTCGGGGCCGGCCACCAGCGCGTGGCGCAGGGTGATCCGGACCGTCGAGAAACGCGTACGGTGGCTGCGCTGAGCGGCCAGCCTCGTCACTGCTGCGGGTCGCTGTCACCGGCCTGAATGGACCGGGCGGTCGACAGCAGCGACCCGCCGAACTCCGGGGTCGTCAGCACGTTGACCGCGACGCCGGGCTCGACGAGCCAGAACGCCTGGCCGCCGTCGTGCAGGCCGGGGCCGTCACCGTGCGGGAACTCGCTGAGCTGCCACTCGGCGGGGTCGCGCTCGTGATACCCGCAGAGGAATTCCCGTAGCGCGGTCAGGTCGACCAGCCGCTCCCCGCGCAACACGTGGACCCGCAGATCCACGCGATGGCCGTCGGGCGTCTGGCGCTCCCAGACCCGGCTGGCGAAACGTACGTCGTCCCACTCGGTGGCGAAGTCCGACACCTCGTCGCCGACACCGTCCGGCACCTGCCCGATGTGGAAGCCGTCGAGCACCCCACCGTCGCGCGTCTCGCCGCTGCTCATCCCACCGCCTCGATCGGTTTCCGACTCAGTTGCCCAGCGCGCGTACCTTGGCGATCGTCTCCTGGACGTGCTGCCGGGCGGGCTCGTGCCCCTGGGCCGCCTGGGCGAGCGCCTGCCGGTACGAGTCGATCATGTTGATCAACGGCCCGGCGGCCACGCCCTGCAGGGCCCCGGCGACAAGCTGCCGGGCCTCGGCCGCGTCCTGCGCCGCCGCCGCTGTCTTCGCCTTCGCCTCGTCCAGCTTCTGGGCCGCCGCCGCCAGCCTGGCGATCATCTCCGCCGCGCTCACACGCCCTCCCCACGATCGCACCACACCGGCGTCGCCGCTCGCTCACCAGCAGCGACCACACAGGAGCCTACGAGAACCACTCGCCCGCCGCGACCACCCGACCTCGCCCGAACCACACACAACCTCCTGCGCCGCCAGCCACCCGCACCGCACCGCCAGGAACGCCGTTGGCCGAGTCGGGACGGGCCGATCGGAGCCTCGACGGCGTCGGGTCAGCGCATGGCGCGGAAGAGCAGCAGATAACCGCAGTAGGCGAGGGGGACCGCGAGGAAGCAGAGCAGGAACCCCAGGACCGGATAGCGGGGTGGGGTGACGGCCCCGACAGCGGGCCGCCCCCAGCGGCCGAGCACCAGCCACCCCCCGATCAGCGCGACCGCGGGCAGGCCGGCGCACATCCAGGCGACCAGGGTGCCGAAGCCGACCACGCCGACGCCCGAGGCGAGCGCCATCACCAGCATGAGCAGCACGGCGACGCCCGCGAACCCGAGGTAGACGGCGACCGCCCGGGCCATCGGGGACCAGCTCGGCAGCAGCGCCGGTTGTTGGGCGAGCAGTTCCGCCTGCTGTCCGTGCCGGTCGGCCTCGTCGGCCCAGCGCCGGGCCAACTCCAGCTCCGTCGCCGGGTCGACCTCACCCGCGCGTGGGCTCGGCACCCCCGCCGCCGTCGCGCTCACCGCCACCGGCAGCGCCGGGTTCGTCTCCCCCACACCAACCGGGGAGTACGCCCCGACATCCGACCGCCCCGGGGCGGCGGCTGCGCCGCCGGCCGACCCCGTCCACCCATCAGCCGGATACCCGGACGGGCCCGCCGGCCGACCGGACGTCCCGGGCACCGGCACCGCGCTCCCGGGCGGGCCGGCCGGGGCCGGTGGTCCGGGCGGGTCTGCCGGCCGACCGGGCGGGCCGGACACCGGCGCTGCGCTCGACGGTGGTCCGGGCGGCGGACCACCGGGCAGGAATCCGCCCGGCGGGACACCGGTCGGCGCGCCGGTGGACACCTGGCCAGGTGCCATGCCCAGGGTGCGGCCGAGGTGGTCGAGGCGCTGCCCCTGGGCGGTCAGCCGCCGGTCGAGGTACTCCACCGCGGCCCCGAGATCCCGCTGCCGTTCGGCCTCGGCGGCGGCGCCCTGCTCCCCGGCGCGGTGCTGCACGGCGAGGTGGCGGGCCAGCGCCGCGTACTCGTCGAAGGTGGACACGCCTCACTCCTGCCCGTCGGAGGGATGACCGTCGCGGACGAACGGCACGATCAACCGGACCCGCTGGTCGTGCCGGTCCACCAGCAGTGCCCGGTCCGCGCGGGGAGTGTAGGCGAGGTCGTGCACGCCGAGGTGCAGGCCGAGATCCGAGCCGGGCACGTTCAACGCGACCAGGCAGGCGACGTCGTCGCGGTTCTGCGTGCCGCCGAGGTCGTCGGCGAGCCGACGCAGGCCACGCCACCAGCCGAGCAGGTGCACCCCGTGGCCGGGCCCCTGCCGCAGCAGCGCCCGCAGGTCGTCGTGGCCGGAGCGGAACGTGGTGGGGTCGCTCTCGGCGAGCAGACCGGCGGCAGCGTCCACCCCGAACACCACCAGGTAGGCGCGCTCGGGTCGGTCACCGCTTCCGCTGGCGGTGAGGGCGCGGATCCGGTCGCGCAGGGCGGCGGCGTCGATCCGCTCGACCCGGTGCCCGGCGGCGGCCAGCATGGCGGCCGTGTCGTCGGCGGCCGGGTCGGCGGCGGCGACCAGCGGAGCGAGCACGAACGCCACCTCGCCGGGGGCGTGCTGGCGGGCCAGGCTCAGGGTGGCTGCCCGCAGCACCTCGGCCCCGGCGGACGAGGTGCCGACCACGGCCAGGTGCCGGCCCGGGGCGGTGTCCATGATGAACAGGGCGGTGGTGCCGTCCACGTCGACCGTCCGACCGACAAGCGCCAGCGGCCGGCGACCACCCGGACGCAGCCCGGTGAAGGTGGCGTCGTCCTCGACCCGAGCGGTGGCGTAGCCACGGAACACCGACGGCGGGCGGGCGCCCGCCGGGCGGGCCTGCCACAGATCGTGGCGCAGCCGGGTCAACTCGCCGGTAGCGGCGTGCGCGTCGGGGAAGCGGAGCACGGTGTTCGCCCCGGGCGCACCGGCGGCGGTGTTGACCACGGCCGAGCCGACCGGCAGGGTCGCCGCGGCGTCGTTGAGTTGGTCGAGCACTCCCCCGCCGCCGGGCAGCGCCACCCGCAGGGCGAACTGCCCGAAGACCGCCTCGGCCCGGCCGTAGAGCGCCTCGATCCCCGTCGTGCTCTGGCTGGCCAGCACCAGGTGCACGCCGTACGAGCGGCCCTTGCGGGCCAGTTCCTCCAGCAGGTCGACCGACTCGCGGGCCACCGGGTCGTTGCCGGCCAGCAGCACGTGGAACTCGTCGATCACGGCGACGATCCGGGGCACCGGGGTGTCGGCGGGCAGGTCGGCGAGCTTGGTGACGCCGTGCCGCTTGAGGGCGGTGGCCCGCCGGTGCAGTTCACGGCGCAGCTCGCGCAGCACGGCCACGCCGTACTCCCGGTCGCTCTCGATGCCGACGGCGCGGGCGTGCGGCAGCCACGACGGGTCACGTTCGGTGGGCACGAACTCGGTGAAGCTGACCCCCTCCTTGAAGTCCAGAAGGTAGAGCTGCAACTCGGTCGGCGGGTAGCGGGCGGCCAGGCCGTACAGGACGTCGAGGAGGAAGACCGTCTTGCCGGCGCCGGTACGCCCGCCAACCAGCCAGTGCGGGGTGGCGTCGTCGAAGCCCATGGTGACCGGGTCGCGTCCGGCCCGGCCGACCACGGTCCGCAGGCCCGCCCGGGCGGAGGCGGTCCACCGCTGCCCAGGCAGCAGGTCGGCGAAGTCGACCGCCGCGCCGCGCCGGGCGGCCTCGCCCAGGTGGGTGGCGAGCGCGGCGACGGAGGCCGGCGGCGGGTCGCCGTCGAGGACCACCGACGCGGCCAGCCCGCTGCCGTCGGCGCTGAACGGCGTGCCGGGCGGATCACCGACCCGGGCGTATCCGTCGGTCAGTCGCAGCGTCGTGGTGGCGCCCAGCGGTGGAGCGGACTCGCCCGGCCCGGCCGGCGGCCAGCCGGCGAGCAGCACACAGACGGCGGCGGCCGGGCCGGCGTGGGTGAGCGCGGCCAGCCGGGCGGCCTCGCGGGGCGACGGGACGGACGCGGCGACCAGCAGCAGCAGGTCCTGGTCCGGGTGGTCGGCCTGCCGGGCGGTCCGGGCGTGCCGCTCGGCGGCGTCGAGCAGCGCGGTCACCTCCGCCTCGGTGGTGGCGGGCGGGTCGACGACTCCGGCGTCGAGCAGTGGTCGCAGTGGACCGAAGGTGGCGCCGAGGGCGGCGGTGTCCAGCGCGGCGACCCGCACGCCACCGGGTGCGGCGGTGGCCAGCAGTCGCAGCACCAGCGCCCGGAGCAGCCCAGCGACCGCCGGGTGCCGGCCGTCACCGTCGATCGCCAGGTGGTGCCCGGCGCCCAGGGGCAGCAGCACCGGGAACCCACCGCCGGCGGTGACCGCCTCCCCGACGCGCACCGGCACGGGTCGGCGGGTCAGTGGGGTGCCCGGGGTCGGGGTGGCCAGCGCGGCACCGACCCTCGCCAGCCGGGCCAGCAGGTCGGTGTCGACCACCGGAGCGGCCGGCGTGGTGGCGTTCAGCGCGGTGCGGGCGGAGTCAAGATGCGCACGGGCCGCCCGGTGGGCGGCGACCGCCTGCTCGTACGCCGACGCGAGCCTGCCCACACCCTGCCCCTCACCGCCGAGCGCCGCCTGATCGCAGAAACCCTAACGGACGGCGGCGACACCGGCACGTGTCCGATCCGGACGTGTCGGGGCGCGACCCGGCCGGCGCGGCGCACGGCGGCCCCCCGGTCCGAACCGCCCCGCGGGCCCCCCGCCCGGGGCCCCGGCGGCCCCGGGGTGGGCCCGCCCCGTGGCCCCGC
>NZ_JBAGKI010000011.1:0-113665 GCF_036689795.1 Micromonospora palythoicola
GGGGGCGGCCGCCCCCGGCCCCCCCCCGCGGCCCCCGTCCCGCCCGCAGTGATCAAGAAGTTCTGGTCCGGACTCCTGACGAGTCCGGACCAGAACTTCTTGGTCGTCGGGCACGGGTGGCGGGGTCGGTGTCGTGCGGCAGGATCGGGGGCGTGAACGACGACCATGGGACGACGTTGCGAGCCGGCGGGCCGGCGGACGCGGCGGAGGTGCTGCGGCTGCTCGACGACGCGACGGCCTGGCTGGTGCGGCAGGGACGGACCGGGCAGTGGGGCACCGGACCCGCCTCGACGGATCCCCGCCGCATCGCCCAGGCCGAGGCGTGGGCCACCGGCGGCGGACTGTGGCTGGCCGAGTTGGACGGACGTCCGGTCGGTGCACTGGTGGTGGGGACCGCCACCGAGTACGTGCCGCCCGCGACCGAACCGGAGCTGTACGTCAACCTGCTGGTCACCGACCGGGCGTACGCCGGGCGGGGAATCGGTGGGCGGCTGCTGGCGCACGCCGCCGACCTGGCCCGGCAACGCGGGGTCGGGCTACTGCGGGTGGACTGCTACGCCGGCGACGACGGCGCGCTGGTGCGCTGGTACGAACGCCAGGGCTTCACCCCCACCACCCCCTTCACCGTCCCCCGCCCCCACCACCCACCCTGGCCCGGCCAGGTCCTCACCCGCCCCCTCTAGCCCGCCCACCTGCGTTGATCATGAGGTTAGCGGCAGCTTGAAGATCGACAACTGCCGCTAACCTCATGATCAACGGGGACGGTCGGTGGGGTGGGGTGGGGTTAGGGGCGGAGTTTGGGGAGGACCTGGTCGGCGAAGGTGTCCAGGAAGGGGCGTTGGTCCTGGCCGACGTGGTGCAGGGCGATCTGGTCGAAGCCCAAGTCGACGTACTCCTCCAGCCAGCCGACGTGCCGGCCCAGGTCGGCGGAGATGTTGACCACCTCGGCGAGCCGGGCCATCGGCACCTCGGCGGAGACCACGTCGAAGTGTTCGGGAGTGGCCAGGTCCCAGCAGACCGGCGGCGCGAAGACGTTGCTGCGCCACTGGTCGTAGGCGATCGCCTCGGCCTCGGCCTGCGCCGGCGCCCAGCTCAGGTGCACCTGGAGATGCACCGGTCCGCGACCGCCGGCGTCCCGGTAAGCGTCGATCATGCGGCGCAGGTGGTCGGTCGGCGCGTTGACCGTGATCAGGCCGTCCGCCCACTCGGCGCACCAGCGGGCGGTGGCGACGCTGACCGCGGCGCCGACAAGTGCCGGCGGCTGCTCCGGGCGGCTCCAGAGCTTCGCCCGGTCGACCCGGACCAGACCGTCGTGACTGACCTCCTCGCCGGCAAGCAGGGCACGGATGACGTCCACGCACTCGCGCAGCCGCGCGTTGCGTACGTCCTTGCGTGGCCACGCGTCGCCGGTGATGTGCTCGTTGGCGGCCTCACCGGAACCGAGGGCCGCCCAGAAGCGCCCCGGGTACATGGCGGCGAGCGTGCCGATCGCCTGCGCGATGATCGCCGGGTGGTAGCGCTGCCCGGGCGCGTTCACCACCCCGAACGACAGGCCGGTGGCCTGCAACGCCGACCCGAGCCAGGACCAGGCGAATCCGGAGTGGCCCTGGCGCTCGCTCCAGGGCGCGAAGTGGTCGGAGCACATGGCGGCGTCGAAGCCGACCTGCTCGGCGTGGACCACCGCCGCCAACAGTTCACGCGGGTGGATCTGCTCGTGGGAAGCGTGAAACGCGATCGCCGTCATGCCGCGCTTCACTACCCAGCCGAGCCCGCTCGTAAGCAGCGGCTACTCGGAGTGGGCGCCGGCACCGGCGGTGGCCGCCCCCTCCCCCACCCAGACCGTCTTGACGTTGCAGAACTCGTGCATGCCCTGGGCGGACAGTTCCCGGCCGTAGCCGGAGTTCTTCACCCCGCCGAAGGGCAGCTCCGGGTAGGACGTCGTCATCCCGTTGATGAACACGGCACCGGCCTCCAGGTCGGTGGCGAACCGCTGCTGCTCCTGCGGGTCGCGGGTCCAGGCGTTCGAGCCGAGCCCGAAGCTGGTGCCGTTGGCCAACTCGATCGCCTCGTCGTACGACGCGGCCCGGTACAACCCGGCCACCGGACCGAACACCTCCTCCGCCCACATCCGCATCCCCGGGTGCAGATCCGTCACCACCGTCGGCGGGTAGAACCAGCCCTCGCCGCTCGGTTTCTCCCCGCCGCAGAGCACGGTGGCTCCCTTGTCGACGGCGTCCCGGACCTGCGCGTCGACCTCGTCGCGACCCCGCTCGGAGGCCAGCGGACCGACGTCGGTGCCGTCGTCGGTCGGGTCACCCACCCGCAGCGCCGACATGCGGTGTGCGAACGCCTCGGCGAAGGCGTCGTAGACGTCGGTGTGCACGATGAAACGCTTGGCCGCGATGCAGGACTGGCCGTTGTTCTGGCAGCGGGCGGTGGTGGCGACCTGGGCGGCCAGTTCCACGTCGGCCGACGGCATCACCACGAACGGATCGCTGCCACCCAGCTCCAGCACCGTCTTCTTCAGCTCCCGGCCGGCGATCTGGGCGATCGACCGACCGGCGACCTCGCTGCCGGTGAGCGTGGCGGCACGGACCCGGGGATCGCTCAGGATCCGGTCCACCGCCTCGGAGCCGACCAGCAGCGTGGTGAACGCGCCCTCGGGGAAGCCGGCCCGCCGGAACAGGTCCTCCAGCAGCAGCGCGGTCTGCGGCACGTTGGAGGCGTGCTTGAGCAGGCCGGTGTTGCCCGCCATCAGGGCCGGCGCGGCGAAGCGCATGACCTGCCAGAGCGGGAAGTTCCACGGCATCACCGCCAGCACCGGCCCGATCGGCTGGTACCGGACGAATGCCCGGGTCGCCGAGACCGCTGCGGCGTCGGCCGGCTCGTCGGCGAGGAACTCGGCGGCGTGGTCGGCGTAGAAGCGGCAGGCGGTGGCGCACTTGGTCACCTCGGCCTTGGCCGCGGCGAGCGTCTTGCCCATCTCGGTGGTCATCAGCCGGGCGATGTCGTCCCGTTCCGCCTCCAGCATCCCGGCCGCCGTGGTCAGCCACCGCCCGCGCTGCTCGATCGTGGTGCCGCGCAGCTGCCGGTACGCCAGGTCGGTCCGTTCGATCGCGCCGTCGATCTGCTCGTCGGACATCGGCTCGTACGTCTTGAGCACCTGGCCGTTGACCGGATTGGTGGTGGCGATGGTCATCAGGACTTCTCCTGTCACTCGAACAGCGAGTGCCGCGCGCCGGGCTCCTCCCGGCGGCGGGCGGCGCGACGACGTTGGATGACGACCAGGTCGACGACGGCAACCACCGCGAGAACGGCGCAGACGACACCCAACCAGGCCACGTCGGCACGGAACGCCAACACCGCGAAAACGGTCATGGTGACGAGCCCGAAGCTGGCCAGCGCCAGCCGCAGGTTCAGCGCGCTGTACGCGTGACCGACCGTGCCTCGGGCACGCCGGGGCTGTGATCTCGTCATCACCTCCACCTACCCCGCGCCGCCAGAGCTAACCGTCGAGCGCGCACCCGCTTTCCGGCCGTGCGTTGCGTTACACCAAGCCGGCGTGACCCGACCATTCCGGGCATCGGCGGGGACCATGGACCCATGACCGTGAGCCATGCCGAGCCGGTGACCGTCGCCGTCGCCCGCCGCGCCGACCCCGCCCGGACCGAGGAGATGGTGGCGTGGATGCGGGCCGGTACGGCGCTGGCCGAGGCGTTCCCGGGGTTCCTGGGCGCGGGTTGGGTGCGCAGCGCCCCCGGCTCCGGCGACTGGCACATGCTCTACCGGTTCGCCGACCCGGACACGCTGCGCCGCTGGGAGGAGTCGCCGCAGCGCCACTGGTGGCTGACGTCGGCCCAGGGCATCGTCGAGCACACCCACGTCGAGCGGCGGACCGGCATCGAGGGCTGGTTCGATCCGCCGCGCACGGCGGCCGTGGAGCCGCTGGACGCGGAACCGACCGTGGCGCAGTCGCCGCCGCGCTGGAAGCAGGCGGTGACGATCTGGTTGGCGTTCTTCCCGCTCAGTCTCACCGCCACGCTGCTGACCGGCCAGTTCCTGCCGGGGCTGCCGACGGCGGCTCGGGTCCTGGTGATGACGCTGACCCTGACCCCGCTGATGACCTACCTGGTCCTACCCCGGATCACCCGGGCACTGCACTGGTGGCTGCACGGCCGGGAAGCGCCCTGGCGCGGGCAGCGGACGCCCCGCGCATAGCACGGCCGTCGGGGACAGGACAGGACACTGGCGCATCCCCGACAGCGCGTGACCAACCGACCTCACCCGCGTAGAGTCACCGTGCCGTCGCTCTGCGCTGTGAGGCTAGGGAAGTCATGCCTGGACGCTGGACCACCGCCGCCGTCTGCCTGCTCGCACTCGTCGCGTTGGCCTGCGAGGCGGGTGGGGACGCGGCGCCGCGCCCCTCGGGCACGGTCCGGCCCGGTTCCCCCCGCGTCGTGGCCGCCCTCGGCGACTCGATCACCACCGGCTTCGGGTCCTGCCTGGTCCTCACCTCGTGTCAGCGCAACTCCTGGTCGACGGGGGACGGACTGCGGGTGGACAGCCACTACCGGCGGCTGCTCGACCGGAACCCCGGGTTGCGCGGGAAGGCGCACAACCATGCCCGGGCGGGGGCCCGGGCGTCCGCGCTGGCCGGTCAGGCGGAGGCGGCGGTACGCGACCGCGCCGACTACGTCACGGTGCTGGTCGGGGCCAACGACGCCTGCCGCGCCACGATCGACGCGATGACCCCGGTGGCCGACTTCCGGGCCGAGATCAACCGAGGGTTGCGGGTGCTGCGCGAGGGGCGACCGAAGGCCCGGGTCCTGGTCGTCAGCATCCCGAACCTGTACCGGCTCTGGGAGGTCGGCCACGACGAGCCCCGGGCGGTCCGCGCCTGGCGACGGGGCGTGTGCCCGGCGCTGCTGGCCGACGCGACCTCGACCGCGCCGGCCGACCGGAGCCGCCGCGCGGCGTTCCGCGAGCGGATCACCGCGTACAACGCTCAGCTGAAGGCGGCGTGCCGGGCCTACGGCTCGCGGTGCCGCTACGACGGCGGCGCCGCGCACCGGGTCCGCTTCGACCTGGACCTGGTCAACCGGCTCGACTACTTCCACCCCAACACGGCCGGTCAGTCCCGCCTCGCCGACGTGACCTGGCGCTCCGCCGGCTACGCCGACTGATCGCCCGTCTGGTCGGGACGACGGGGCAACGGAATCCGGGGGCCGCCGGGCTGCCGGTAGAGCGCCCGGGAACGCTCGGCCAGCTTCTTGGTGGCCGAGGAGTTCGCCCAGGTGCCGAGGATGATCGCCGCTCCGGGAACCACCTTGGCGAAGAGCCGCTTCGCCGCGCGTACCCCGGCCATCTGGGCGAGCCGGACGCCGAGGTGCAGCATCACCCGGCCGAGCGGCGCCTGGCCGCCACCACCGAACAGCGCGCCCGCGCGCTCGCGTCCGGCCGCCACTCCCAGCGCCACCCGGGCGCTCGCGGCGACCTTGTGCACCTTCTGCAACACCAGCAGGTCGGTGGCGCGGTCGGGATTCGTCGGGTCCGCACCGTACGCGGCGGCGACGTGCAGGACCATCCGGGACTGGGTCCAGGCCAGCACGCCGACGTCGATCACCGCGCCGGGCAGTCCGGCCGCACCGGAGACGGCACCGGAGAGCCGGGCCTGGTTGACGAACCGACGTACCGCCTGGTCCGCCAGGGCCTCGGCGCTGATCCCGGGCTGCGCGGCCCGGACCCGCTGCACCCACTGCGCGGCCTCCGGGCCGAGCCGGCGTACCGCTTCGAGCGCGAGGTGCTCGGGAGCGTACTGCGGATCCTGGCGCATCCGGTCCCACAGCGTGGCCGGTGGCGCCTCGACGACCCGGCCGCCCGGCGGAGGCGGGGCGGGGGTGACGGGTTGGCCATCGGCGGGTACGGGGTCGCTCATCACCTCTCCTTTCGGTGGCGCCCATCCATGTGTACCCCGCGGGGGCAACGGCGTACCGTCGGCCGATCACCCGGCGACGCCGGGCCGGGCGGACCGGCGCGGCAGGAATGCACGAGGATGGCAGGTACGTTCTGGCGATCGGGGTGCCGGCGATCCGGTGGCCCGTTACGCACTTGCAGGGAGGCCGCACCGGTGCTCGACCCACACGAGCTCTACGAACTCACCGACGATCTGCCCGACCTCGGTCAGCCGGTCCTGATCCAGGCGCTCACCGGTTTCGTCGATGCCGGTAACGCCAGCCGGCTCGCCCGCGAGCAACTGCTCACATCGCTGGAGTCCCGCCCGATCGCCCGGTTCGACCTGGACCAGCTCTTCGACTACCGCTCCCGCCGACCGGTGATGACCTTCGTCGAGGACCACTGGGAGAGCTACGACGACCCGCAGTTGGAGCTGCACCTGCTCCACGACGACGACGAGACTCCCTTTCTGCTGCTCACCGGGCCGGAGCCCGATCTTCAGTGGGAGCGGTTCACCGCCGCCGTCGCCGGGCTTACCGCCCGGCTGGACGTCCGGCTCACCGTCGGGCTCAACGCGATCCCGATGGCGGTGCCGCACACCCGACCGACCGGCGTGACCGCGCACGCCACCCGGCGTGACCTGATCGCCGGCTACGAACCGTGGCTGCAACGGGTGCAGGTGCCCGGCAGCGTCGGCCACCTGCTGGAGTTCCGCCTCGGCGAGGCGGGCCGCGACGCGCTGGGCTTCGCCGCGCACGTACCGCACTACGTGGCACAGGCCGAGTACCCGGCCGCCGCCGAGGTGCTGCTGGCGTCGGTGTCCCGCAGCACCGGGCTGCTGCTGCCCCGGGACGGGCTGCGCTCGGCCGCCGAGGTGGTGCGGGTGGAGATCGACCGGCAGGTCGCGCAGAGCGACGAGGCCACCACCCTGGTCCAGGCCCTCGAGGAGCAGTACGACGCGTACGCCCGGGGGCGGGGCGAGAAGAACCTGCTCGCCACGGAGAACGGTCCGCTGCCCACGGCCGAGGAACTCGGCGCCGAGTTGGAGCGGTTCCTCGCCGAACAGACCCGCCCGAACAACGACACCCCCTGAAGGGCATCGTCTCGACGGCTCGCGGGCCGGAAGGGGCGCCGCTGACCCAGCACCGGCGCCTCGGCCGGTGCGGCGGCAGCGCGCCGGCCGCGCGGGTCGGGGCCGGATGGGGCAGGCTGGCACCATGCGCCTGGCGACGTGGAACGTGAACTCGGTGAAGGCCCGGCTGCCCCGGCTGCTCGACTGGCTGGCCGGCACCCGGCCGGACGTGGTCTGCCTCCAGGAGACCAAGTGCCCGGACGGTGCCTTCCCGGTGACCGAGGTGGGTGCGCTGGGATACACGGTGGCCAGCCACAGCGACGGCCGGTGGAACGGGGTCGCCATCCTGTCCCGGGTCGGCCTCGCCGACGTCACCGTCGGGTTTCCCGGCGAGCCCGGCTTCCCCGAGCCGGAGGCCCGCGCGATCTCGGCCACCTGCGGCGGGCTGCGGGTCTGGTCGGTGTACGTGCCGAACGGCCGCACGCCAGACGACCCGCACTACGCGTACAAGCTGGCCTGGTTGGCGGCGCTGCGGGACGCGCTGGACACCGAGCTGACCAACGCGGCACCGCTGGCCGTCTGCGGTGACTTCAACGTGGCACCCACCGACGACGACGTGTGGGATCCGGCGCTGTTCGTCAGCTCCACCCACGTCACGCCGCCCGAGCGGGCCGCCCTGGCGGCGCTGCGCGACCTCGGCCTCACCGACGTGGTGCCCACCCCGATGAAGGGCCCGCACCCGTTCACCTACTGGGACTACCGGGCCGGCATGTTCCACCAGAACAAGGGCATGCGCATCGACCTGGTGTACGCCTCGGCCCCGCTGGCTCGCGCCGTCCGGTCGGCGTACGTGGACCGGGAGGCCCGCAAGGGCAAGGGCCCCTCCGACCACGCCCCCATCGTCGTCGACGCCGACCTCACCCCCACCGTCGAGTCCTTCTGACCGCCCCCATCCCACACCGCGTTGCGCGGTGCCGCGCCGTTGCGCGCCGTTGCGCGCCGTTGCGCGCCGTTGCGCAACTTCGCTGATACTGCTGGGTGAGCGCCTTCCGAGGCAGCAGTATCAGCGAAGTTGCAGGGATCATGAACATGGGCCGGTCCGGCGGGCGGGGTCGGATGCGTGGTTAGGGTGGGACCATGGCAGTTGTGAAGATCAACGCGATCGATGTTCCGCCCGGTGGTGGCGAGGAGTTGGAGAAGCGGTTCGCCGCCCGGGCCCGCGCGGTGGAGAACTCCCCCGGTTTCCTCGGCTTCGAACTGCTGCGTCCGGTGGCCGGCGAGAACCGCTACTTCGTCTACACCCGCTGGGAGACCGAGCAGGCGTACCAGGACTGGGCCGCCGGCCCGGCCCGAGCCGCCCACGCCACCCCGCCGGGCGCGGAGAAGCGGCCACCCGTCGCCTCGGGTGCCACTCTCCTGGAATTCGAAGTCGTCCAGCAGGTCCCCTGACCGAGCGCCGTTCACCGCTTCGAACATCACCGCCACGATCTCGACGGTGAAGTCCAGGAGTGCCGACATGCCAACCAGACCATCGCACTATCTGCGCGTGTCGGATCGGAGCAGTAGCGGCGGACAGGTCAGGACGGGCGGGTGGTGGTCAGGGTGGCGAAGGCGATGACGTTGTCGGCGTAGCCGGTGCCGCCGCCGAGCCACTCGCCGCCGCAGGTGATCAGCCGCAGGCCGGGCGGGCCCTCGTGGCCGTAGACCCGGTCGGCGGGCAGTCGATCCTTCGGGAAGTGTTCGACCGAGTTGACGGTGAACACGGCCACCGAGTCGTCCTCCCGGGCCACCTCGACGGTGTCCCCCACCTTCAGCTTGCCCAGGTGGTAGAAGACCGACGGGCCGCTCTTGGTGTCGACGTGCCCGACGATGACCGCCGGGCCCGGTTCGCCCGGCACCGGCCCCCGGTCGTACCACCCGGTTTCCTCGTGGCGGCTCAGCGGCGGCACGGCGATCGAGCCGTCCGGTGCGTCACCGACCGGTTTCACCGGCGCCGCGACGTCGATCGACGGGATGGACAGGCTCACCGGCCGCGCGGCGGTACGCCCGGCGGACACCGTCGATGATCCGCCGGAGCCCCCTTCGCCGCCGGTGGCCGTCCAGTCGAGCGGTCCCCCGACGGTGTGCCCGAGCCCGGCGCCGGTGGCGAACACGCCGGCCAGCACGAGCACCACCGCCAGCGGCAGCGACCATGGGCTGCGCCCGGAGCGCGACGTGCGGCCGGTCCCCCTGGAACTCCTCGGCGCCCGGCGACGGTCGGAGAACGGCGCCGCGGCCCGGGTGCGACGGGAACCCATGTCCGGCACCGCCGCCCACCCGTGCGGGCGCGGCGGGGCACCGGAGCCGGCCGCACGGCCGCCGCGACCCGACGCGGCACCAGCGCCTGCCGCGCCGTCGCCGGGACGCGGCGTGGGACCGGCACCGGCCGGACGGTCGCCGGGACGCGGGGGCGAGCTGTCCGGCGGTATGAACAGGTCGGTTCGATAGGTGGGACGGGGCGGGCCACCGGCCGGGCGGGCCGACCGACCGGAACCCGTTCGCGGCCCGGCCCGGCCGGAGACCGGGCCGGGCGCACCGGCCGAACCGGAGGGGCGGGGTGCGCGGGCGGCGGTCATGACGGGCTCACCGTCGGCTGCCGCGACGGCGGGTCGCGGTGACCCAGAGGACCATGCCGGTGACGGTGAGCGCCAGACCGCCGGGGAGCAGCAGATTGCCGGTGATGTCGCCGGCGCTGCCGCCGAAGCCGGTCGCCGGCCCTCGGCTGGGCTTCATCTGGCGTACGACCTGGATCATGGTGGAGGCGGTCTCGCCGCCCCGGCACTCCAGCTTGACCCGGTAGTTGCCGGGGAGCACCCGCTCCTTGACCATCGCCGTGCCGGTCAGCAGCCCGCGCTGCGGCTGCACGGCGACCCGACCGAACGCGTCCGAGACGACGGTGGCCCCCACCGAGTTGTCATGGCAGCTGGCGCGGAGCCCGACCAGGTGGCCCGGCTCCACCATGCTCGGCGAGACCTCCACGAACACGGTCGGGCCGGGCTGCGGCGCGCCCTCGGGCACGCCGGGTCGTCCGGCGACGACCGGCACGACGGCGGCCCGGGCCGGTGCGGCCAGGTACCCGGATCCGGTGCCGCTCGGCACGGACCCCGACAGAGGTTCCACCGCCGGCGCGGACCGGGTCGGTGCGGCCACCCCGGCGGGCGCCGACGGGGGCGCCGCCACAGCCGGCACGGGCGTCAGCAGCGGGGTGGCCAGCGTGATCGCGAGCAGTGGCGCGACGGCCGCGACGGTGCGCCACGGAGCGGTGGACGGTGCCGGACGAGTGTGGATCGCTGCTGACACGCTGCCCCCTCCCGGTGCGCCGGGGCGGTCGCCGGGCACCGCCGGACACCCGGTCCTGCCTTCTTCCGATGATGGTCTCACCACCGGGCGTACCTCACATCCGGTCCGGCGCGTGTTCGCGTACGCTCGGTGTGTTGTGACCTTCACCGACCCCACTCCCGCCGTCGCCGTGCCGCATCCGGTACGGGCGATCCGCACCTACCACCCGCGTCGCGGCCGGATGAGCGGCCGGCAGGTGGCGGCGTTGGAACAGCACTGGCCGCGGTACGGGCTGCGCGTCGCCGACGCCGACCCGTTCGACCCCGTCGGCCTGTTCGGCCGCCGGGCCCCGCTGGTGGTCGAGATCGGATCCGGCATGGGCGACACGACCGCGGAGATGGCCGCCGCCGACCCGGATCGAGATTATCTGGCGGTCGAGGTGCACACTCCCGGAATCGCCAACCTGCTGGACCTGATCCACCTTCGTGACCTGGGCAATGTCCGGATCGTCGACGGCGACGCGATGGAGTTGCTCGATCTGCTGCCGCCCGCCTCGCTGGACGCGGTACACGTCTTCTTTCCGGACCCGTGGCCGAAGTCCCGGCACCACAAGCGGCGACTGATCCAGCCCACTCACGTGGCGCGGCTGCGGTCCCGGTTGGCGGTCGGCGGCACGCTGCACTGCGCCACCGACTGGGCGGAGTACGCGGAGTCGATGCGGGCGACCCTGGACGCCGACCCGGGCCTGGTCAACGCCTACGACGGGTACGCACCCCGGCCCGCGTACCGGCCGGTGACCCGGTTCGAGCGACGGGCGCTGCGCGCCGGCCGCCCGATCGCCGACCTGATCTACCGCCGCCGCTGAGCCGACCCCACCGCCCGGGCCGGCCGTCGGAGCCCGGTTGGCGTCCCGGCACGTGATCCAGGCACCATGGACCGGCCATGACACTCACCGCCGCGCTGCCCAAGACCGCCGACCCCGACACCCTCTACGACGCGTTCGCCAGTTGGGCGTCCGAGCGCGGCCTGGACCTCTATCCCCACCAGGAGGAGGCGGTCATCGAAATCGTCTCCGGGGCCAACGTGATCATGAATACGCCGACCGGCTCGGGCAAGAGCCTGGTCGCCATCGCCGCGCACTTCGCCGCGCTGGCCGACGACCGGACGACCTTCTACACCGCGCCGATCAAGGCGCTGGTGTCGGAGAAGTTCTTCGCGCTGTGTGAGGTCTTCGGCGCCGAGAACGTCGGCATGCTCACCGGCGACGCCAGCGTCAACGCCGACGCCCCGATCATCTGCTGTACCGCGGAGATCCTGGCCAACCTGGCGCTACGCGAGGGCAGCCGGGCCGACGTCGGTCAGGTGGTCATGGACGAGTTCCACTTCTACGCCGAGCCGGATCGGGGCTGGGCCTGGCAGGTGCCGCTGATCGAGCTGCCGCAGGCCCAGTTCGTGCTGATGTCGGCGACGCTCGGCGACACCACCCGGTTCGTCGACGACCTGACCCGGCGTACCGGCCGGGCGACCGCCGTGGTGCGCTCGGCCGAGCGGCCGGTCCCGCTGCTCTTCTCGTACGCGATGACGCCGCTGCACGAGACCCTGGAAGAGCTGCTGGAGACCAAGCAGGCCCCGGTGTACGTGGTGCACTTCACCCAGGCCGCCGCCCTGGAACGCGCCCAGGCGCTGATGAGCGTCAACGTCTGCACCCGGGCCGAGAAGGACATGATCGCCGCCGCGATCGGCGGGTTCCGGTTCACCTCCGGCTTCGGCAAGACCCTGTCCCGGCTGGTCCGGCACGGCATCGGCGTGCACCACGCGGGGATGCTGCCGAAGTACCGCCGGCTGGTGGAGACCCTCGCCCAGGCCGGGCTGCTCAAGGTCATCTGCGGTACGGACACCCTCGGCGTCGGGATCAACGTGCCGATCCGCACGGTGCTGTTCACCGGCCTGTCCAAGTACGACGGGGTCCGCACCCGGCTGCTCAAGGCCCGCGAGTTCCACCAGATCGCCGGTCGGGCCGGACGAGCCGGCTTCGACACCATCGGGCGGGTCGTGGTGCAGGCGCCCGAACACGTCATCGAGAACGAGAAGGCGCTCGCCAAGGCCGGCGACGACCCGAAGAAGCGACGCAAGGTGGTGCGCAAGAAGCCGCCGGAGGGCTCCATCGGCTGGGGCAAGCCGACCTTCGACCGTCTGGTGGAGGCCGAACCGGAACCGCTCACCTCCAGCTTCCAGGTCAGCCACTCCATGCTGCTCAACGTCATCGGCCGCCCCGGCGACGCGTTCGCGGCCATGCGGCACCTGCTCACCGACAACCACGAGGACGCGGCTGCCCAGCGCCGGCACATCCGCCGGGCCATCGCCATCTACCGGGCGTTGCGGGCCGGCGGTGTGGTCGAGGAGCTGCCCGAGCCGGACGAGACCGGGCGGCGGGTCCGGCTCACCGTCGACCTGCAACTCGACTTCGCCCTCAACCAGCCGTTGTCGCCCCTCGCGCTGGCCACCATCGAGCTGCTCGACGGCGACTCGCCGTCGTACGCCCTGGATGTGCTGTCGGTGATCGAGTCGATCCTCGACGACCCGCGCCAGGTGCTCTCCGCGCAGCAGTTCAAGGCCCGTGGCGAGGCGGTCGCCGCGATGAAGGCCGACGGCATCGAGTACGAGGCCCGGCTCGAACTGCTCGACGAGGTGACCTGGCCCAAGCCCCTCGCGGAGCTGCTGGACAACGCCTACGAGATGTACCGGCGGGGGCACCCGTGGGTGGCCGACCACCAGCTCTCCCCCAAGTCGGTGGTGCGGGACATGTACGAGCGGGCGATGACCTTCACCGAGTACGTGCAGTTCTACGGGCTGTCCCGCTCCGAGGGCCTGGTGCTGCGCTACCTCGCCGACGCGTACAAGACGCTGCGGCAGACGGTGCCCGAGGAGGCCAAGACCGAGGAACTGGTCGACCTGATCGAGTGGCTGGGTGAGCTGGTCCGCCAGGTCGACTCCAGCCTCATCGACGAGTGGGAGCGGCTGCGCAACCCGACCGACCTGCCCGAGGTGGCCGCCGCCCTGGACGACCGGCCGGCGGCGGTCACCCGCAACCCGCGGGCGTTCCGGGTGCTGGTGCGCAACGCCCTGTTCCGGCGGGTGGAGCTGGCCGCGCTGCGGCAGTGGGACGCGCTGGGCGAGTTGGACGCCGAATCCGGTTGGCCCGCCGACGCCTGGGCCGACGCGCTGGCGCCCTACTTCGAGTCGTACGACGGGATCGAGACCGGTCCGGACGCCCGGGGCCCGGCGCTGCTCATGATCGAACAGGGTCGGGAGCGGTGGACGGTGCGGCAGATCCTGGACGATCCGGAGGGCGACCACGACTGGGGCATCAGCGCCGAGGTCGACCTCGCCGCCTCCGACGAGGCGGGTGCCGCCGTCGTCCGGATCACCGACGTCGGCCAGCTCTGAAATTTTCTTCGAAGGGGCCGTCCGGGATGCCCGGGCGGCCCCTTTCGTACCCTGGGCGATGTCAGGGTCGTCGATTAGAATGTATGTACTAATCGAGTTCCTGACCTGGGAGGATGCTCGTGACCGCGCCCATCTCCGCCCCCCTCACGCCGTACGCCACCCTCCTCGGTTTCACCCGGTACGTCGACCGCACCGGCCCGACCAAGGCCAGCTTCGTCGGTGGCCTACGTCGACAGCGGGCGAGCCGTTCCGGATTCAACCCGCACGGCCAGTTCGTGAAGGCGCTCAAGGCCGACATCGCCTTCCACACCGGCGGCACCCACCTGGCGCAGGTGGTCGACGTGGTCAAGCCCCGCTGGCGCCCGCTCTACCAGGCGCTGGTGCCCGGCGCGACGGCCTGGCTGCACTCCCTCGGCGAGCCCGCCGGGGTCGACCTGACCCAGACCCGCGACGCGCTCGCCATGCTCGGCGACCTACCCATCAAGATCAACCCGCACTTCGGCATCCGGTATGCCGACGGCCGCGCCGAGGCCGTGCGCCTGCACTTCGACGAGAACCCGCCCAGCGAGGAGGCGACGCTGGCGGCACTGCACCTGACCGCCCGGCACATGGACGCCGTGCTCCCGCACGCCGAGCCGGTCCTGGTCGACGTGCGCCGGGGCAGCACCCACCGCATGCCCGACAACGCCAGGCCCGACGAGATCGAACGCTGGCTCGCCGGCGAAGCCGCCGCCTTCCGCGCCATCTGGTCCGCCGCCGCTTAGCGACCACCGGCCGTGGCCGGATGTCCAGGGGGCGAGGTGGGATTGTTCCATTCAGACCTCTCGACCTTCCGACCCGGCCGCTCCGGGCCCTGCCACCCGGCCAGCACCTGGGCCCAGCCACCCCGCTCGGGCCCAGGTGCAGCCCTCCACCATCGATCCGCCCATCGTGCCGCGCGGTCACGTCGCCCCGGCCCGCCCGCCGCGTTCCGGAGTTATCCACAGGGGCAGCGACGCCCATGCCCGCTCGTCCAAGGTGGGGCCATGCCCGTGCCACCGAGGCGGCCCCCACAGTTGCGGGGGCGCATCTTCCGAGGATCCGAGATGGTCGCCCGCGGGTTACTCACCCGCACCGAGCTGCGCAGCAAAGCCTGGCGGCAACTCTTTCGGGATGTCTACGCCGACTCCCACCTGGCGATGTCGCACCGCACCCGTTGCCGGGCGGCGGCACGACTGCTGCTTCCCGACGGTGCCGCGGTGGCAGGCCGTAGCGCCGCGGCACTGTTCGGCGCCCGAGGCGTCGACACTGACGAGCCGGTCGATGTGCTCGTCCCGACAGGTCAACGGTTCGGTCCGGTCTCAGGTCTCGTGGTGCACACCGCCAATCTGGGCAGCGACGAGATCATGCTGCATGACAACGTCCCGGTGACCAACCCTCAGCGCACCTGCTGGGATCTTGCGCAGTGGTGCCCGATCGAGGAGGCGGTGGCGACCGTGGACCAGCTCGCCGCCCGAGGCGTGGTGCTCCTCGACGAGGTCGCGGCATTCGCCCGCCGCCGGGTCGGCCTTCGTGGCTGGCGGCGGCTGCTACGTGTGGTCGAGCTCGCCGACGCCGGGGCGGAGTCCATCCCCGAGTCCCGGCTGCGGGTACGCATCATGTTGGCCGGGCTGCCCAGGCCGGTGACCCAGTTCGTGGTAACACGCCGGGGCAGGTTCGTCGCCCGGGTCGACCTGGCCTGGCCGGAGTTGCGGGTGGCCGTCGAGTACGACGGGCTCTGGCATGACGACCCTGAACAGTTCCACCGTGACCGGCGACGCCTCAACCGGATCCTCGGCGAGGACTGGATCGTCCTGCACGTCACCGCGAAGCGCATGCGCGACGACTTCGATGGCTTCCTCGCCGAGCTTCGCCACGCCCTGGCCCACCGCGCACATTGATCCTGCGCCCTCAAGATCCGAGCAACTTCGGGGATGTTGCTGCCTCAGGTATCGGCGGAGGCAACAACATCCGGCAAGTTGTTCGGATCATGATTCGCCTGCTGGGGCAGGTCGGCGAGGGGCAGCACCTTTGGGTTCTCGGGCGGACCGACGATGACGCGCAACGCGGGGAAGTGGTCGAGCAGTAGGTGACTGCAGGCGTCGCAGGGGGTGACCAGGTTCCTGCCCCGGTCGCCGACCGTGACGATGGTCTCCAGTTCCCCCACGCCCTGGGTGGCGGCGGTCGCGAGAGCCACCACCTCGGGGCAGGCCCCGCCGGCCGCGCGCGCCACGTTCACGGCGGAGATCACCCGGCCGTCAGCGGTACGGGCCGCCGTTGCGAGAGTGTGGGCTACGCTGCGGCAACGCAGCTTCGCCACCGCGCTGGCAGCCTGTACCAGTGCCCGGTCGGTGTCCCGCATCGTCATCAGCGTCCCCACGTTCCGCTCCCAGCTCGGCGCCCAACGATAGACCTCCGCCGCGCTGGTGCCACCACACCGCCTCCTTTTCTCTGCTTCAACCCACGCATCAATTCGAGGCCGCAACCGTTGCGCCGGGTGAAGCAGAGCAAAGGAGGCGCGGCGGCCAACCTCAGGCGGCACACGACACCGTGCGCCCCCGACCAGGCCCGGACGCCACATCACGGACCAGCCCCATCCCGGCCAGCCCAGCCGAAGCAGACCGGCCGGAGCAGGCCGGAGCGAGGCCCGGGTAACCAGGAGGCGGACCGGCGGGCGGCTGCCTATCCTTGGCCACGACATGCAGAATCCAGCCTCACCCGCCGCGACCGATCCCGTCCGCGAGTTGCAGCGTCGCCTGTCTCCGCTGATGTTCCGCGACCAGCGTCACCTGCGCCGTCGGCTCGACGGGCTGCGGAAGCTCCGCGATCCGCAGCGCCGCGAGTCGGTGCTGGCGGAGATCGTCGCCGAGACGGCCGCGGCGGAGGGTCGGCTGGAGCGGCGGAAGGCCGCGGTCCCGACGATCACGTACCCGCCGAGCCTGCCGGTCAGCGAACGCAAGGACGACATCGCCGCGGCGATCCGCGACCACCAGGTGGTGATCGTGGCGGGTGAGACCGGCTCGGGCAAGACCACCCAGTTGCCGAAGATCTGCCTGGAGTTGGGGCGCGGCATCGGCGGGCTGATCGGGCACACCCAGCCCCGGCGGCTGGCCGCGCGTACGGTGGCCGACCGGATCGCCGAGGAACTCGGCACCGAGCTGGGTGACGTGGTCGGCTACAAGGTGCGCTTCACCGATCAGGTCAGCGAGAACAGCCTGGTCAAGCTGATGACCGACGGCATCCTGCTGGCCGAGTTGCAGACCGACCGGATGCTGCGCCAGTACGACACGTTGATCATCGACGAGGCGCACGAGCGCAGCCTCAACATCGACTTCATTCTCGGGTACCTCCGGCAGCTCCTGCCCCGCCGCCCCGACCTCAAGGTGATCATCACCTCGGCGACCATCGAGACCGACCGGTTCGCCCGGCACTTCGCCGGGCCGCCGACCACCGAGCATCCCGACGGCGAGCCGGCACCGGTGGTGGAGGTCTCCGGGCGGACCTATCCGGTCGAGGTGCGCTACCGGCCACTTGTCGAGGTCGCCGAAGGCGACGAGGACGCCGACGAGGAGAACGTCCGCGACCAGATCCAGGCCATCGGCGACGCCGTCGAGGAGTTGGCCGCTGAGGGACCGGGCGACATCCTGGTCTTCCTCAGCGGTGAGCGGGAGATCCGGGACACCGCCGAGGCGCTGGGCAAGCTGGTGCAGAACCGGCGGCCCCTGCACAACACCGAGATCCTGCCGCTGTACGCCCGGCTCAGCGTCGCCGAGCAGCACCGGGTCTTCGCCCCGCACGGCGGACGCCGGGTGGTGCTGGCCACGAACGTCGCGGAAACCTCGCTGACCGTGCCCGGCATCAAGTACGTGGTGGATCCCGGCACCGCCCGGATCTCCCGCTACTCGCAGCGGCTGAAGGTGCAGCGGCTGCCGATCGAGCCGATCTCGCAGGCCAGCGCCAACCAGCGCAAGGGTCGCTGCGGGCGTACCTCGGACGGTATCTGCATCCGGCTCTACGACGAGCAGGACTTCGACTCCCGTCCCGCGTTCACCGATCCGGAGATCCTGCGGACCAACCTGGCCTCGGTCATCCTCCAGATGACCGCCATCGGTCTGGGCGACATCGCCGCGTTCCCGTTCATCGACCCGCCGGACCGCCGCAACATCACCGACGGCGTGAATCTGCTGCACGAGCTGGGCGCGATCGACCCGACCGAGACCGAGCCGAGCCGCCGCCTCACGTCCCTCGGCCGGCGGCTGGCCCAGTTGCCGGTCGACCCCCGGCTGGCCCGGATGGTGCTGGAGGGGGAACGCAACGGTTGCGCCACCGAGGTGATGGTGATCGCCGCAGCCCTGTCGATCCAGGATCCGCGCGAGCGGCCGGCGGAGAAGCAGGCCCAGGCCGACCAGGCGCACGCCCGGTTCGCCGACGCCGAATCCGACTTCGTCGCGTACCTCAACCTCTGGCGGTACCTGCGGGAGCAGCAGCGGGCGCTGTCCTCCAGCGCGTTCCGCCGGATGTGTCGGGCCGAGTACCTCAACTACCTGCGGGTCCGGGAGTGGCAGGACATCGTCAGCCAGCTGCGCCAGGTGCTGCGTACCCCGGACGACCGGAACCGGGGACGCGGCCGGCGGGGCGGCCCGGACGCCGCGCCCGACGGCGGCGGGCGGCGCCAGGGCGGGGCGGACCTGCCGGAGGAGATCGACACACCGAAGGTGCACCAGTCGCTGCTGCCGGGCCTGCTGTCGCACATCGGCCTGAAGGACGCGCAGAAGCACGAGTACCTGGGCGCGCGCGGAGCGAAGTTCGCCCTGTTCCCGGGCTCGGCGCTGTTCCGTAAGCCGCCCCGCTGGGTGATGGCCGCCGAGCTGGTGGAGACCTCCCGGCTGTGGGGGCGGGTGAACGGGCGGATCGAGCCGGAGTGGGTCGAGCCGCTCGCCCAGCACCTGGTCAAGCGCAGCTACAGCGAGCCGCACTGGGAGAAGAAGCAGGCGGCGGTGATGGCGTACGAGAAGGTCACCCTCTTCGGCGTCCCGCTGGTCACCTCGCGCAAGGTCAACTTCGGCCGGATCGACCCGACGCTGAGCCGGGAGCTGTTCATCCGGCACGCGCTGGTCGAGGGCGACTGGTCCACCCACCACCAGTTCTGGCGGGACAACCAGAAGCTGCTGACCGAGATCGAGGAGTTGGAGAACCGGGCCCGGCGGCGCGACATCCTGGTCGACGACGAGACGATCTTCCAGTTCTACGACGAGCGGATCCCGGCCGAGGTGGTCTCCGGGCGGCACTTCGACAGCTGGTGGAAGCGGACCCGCCGGGAGCGGCCCGAGCTGCTCACCTTCACCCGGGAACTGCTGGTCAACGCGGGCCGGGGCGGGCTGGACGAGGCCGACTACCCCGACCAGTGGCGGGCCGACGGGGTGGAGCTGCCGCTGACGTACACGTTCGAGCCCGGCGCCCCGACCGACGGCGTGACGGTGGACATCCCGCTGCCGTTGCTCAACCAGGTGCCCGCCGAGAGCTTCGACTGGCAGGTGCCGGGGCTGCGCGAGGAGCTTGTCGTCGCGCTGATCCGGTCACTGCCGAAGCCGGTACGGCGCAATTTCGTGCCGGTGCCCGACTACGCCCGCGCCGCGCTCGCCGCGATCACCGTCGGCGAGGAGCCGCTGCTGGACGCGCTGACCCGGCAGTTGCGGCGGATGACCGGGGTGACCGTGCCCCGGGACGCGTGGGATCTGAGCAGGCTGCCGCCGCATCTGCGGGTCACCTTCCGGGTGCTCGGCGACGACGACGAACCGGTCGCCGAGGGCAAGGACCTGCCGGCCCTGCAACGCCAGCTCAAGGCGGAGGTACGCCAGGTGGTGGCCGCCGCCGCGCCGGAGGTGGCCCGGTCGGGGCTGACCGGCTGGGAGATCGGTACGCTGCCGCGCACCATCGAGCAGGTCCGGGCCGGGTACGCGGTGACCGCCTACCCGGCGCTCGTCGACGAGGGCTCGACGGTGGGCGTGAAGGTGTTCGACTCACCGGCCGAGCAGGAGGCGGCCCACTGGGCGGGTACCCGGCGGCTGCTGCGGCTGACCGTGCCGTCACCGGCGAAGTTCCTCCAGGGGCGGCTGAGCAACGAGGCGAAGCTGGCGTTGTCCCGTAACCCGCACGGCGGGGTGCAGGCGTTGATCGAGGACGCGGCCGGCGCGGCGATCGACAAGCTGATCGCCGACGCGGGCGGGCCGGCCTGGGACGAGGCGGGTTTCGTCGCGTTGCGCGACAAGGTCCGGGCCGAGCTGGTGGACACGGTGGTGGCGGTGATGGACCGGCTCCGGGCGGTGCTCGCCGCCGCCCACGCGGTGCAGCAGCGCCTCGGCGCGACGCGGAACCTGGCCGTGGTGGCCGCCCTGGCCGACATCCGCAACCAGCTCACCGGCCTCGTGCACGCCGGCTTCGTCACCGAGGCCGGTTACGGCCGACTGCCCGACCTGCTGCGCTACCTGACCGCGATCGAGCGTCGACTGGACCGGCTGCCGAGCAACCCGGCACGGGACAAGCAGCAACAGGACCGCGTCGCGGTGGTGCAGCGCGAGTACGACGATTTCCTGGCCGCCCTGCCCGCGGCGCGACGCTCGTCGCAGGCGGTCCGCCAGATCCGCTGGATGATCGAGGAACTGCGGGTCAGCATCTTCGCCCAGGCCCTCGGCACCCCCCACCCCGTCTCCGAACAACGCATCTACCGCGCCATGGACGACGCCGAAGCCCGCTGACCCCGCCCCCGCCCCCGCTCCCGCCCCCGCTCCCGCTCCCGCTCCCGCGATCTTGCAGTTTTGGTCGCTGATTCGCCCTCTTCAGTACGGTTTGTCGCGACAGAAAGTGCAAGATCGCGGGGGCGACGGCGAGGGCGAGGGTTAGGGGAGGGGTTCGACGCCGGGGGGGAGTTGGCGGGTGGCGGTGGCGGTGTGGATGTAGTCGAGCAGGATGCGGCGTAGCTCGCGGCCGGCGTGGGTGGGTACGGCGTCGCGGCGGCGGGCCACCGCGATGGTGCGGCGGACGCCGGGTGGGGCCAGCCGGGTGACCCGGATGCCGGTCCGGCGGGCCACCACCATGCCGGGTACCACGGCGATGCCCAGCCCGGCCTCGACGAAGCTGAGCACCGCGTCCATCTCCCCGCCGTCCACCGACAGAGTCGGCTCGAAGCCGGCGTCCCGGCACGCCTGGAGGGTGGCGTCGCGCAGGTCGTAGCCCTCGCGGAACATCACCATCGGCTGGTCGCGCAGGTCGGTGATGCGCAGGTCGGCACCGGGGGTGGTGGTGGGCACCGGGTCGACCGAGGCGACCACCAGGTTCTCGGTGAGGATGGGGTCGGCCCGCAGGCCGGCGTCGGTGCCCTGGGCGGGCATGATGATCAGTGCGAGGTCGAGGTCGCCCCGGAGCAGGTCACGGACCAGGTCCTGGGAGCCGCCCTCCTCCATCCGCAGGTCGACGGTGGGGTGGGCGTCGCGGAACCGGCGGAGCACCGGCGGAGCGAGCGAGGTGGCGAGGCTGGGGGTGGCGCCGAGGCGTACCCGGCCGCGCCGCAGGCCGACGAGTTCCTGCACCTCGCGGGTGGCGGTCTCGACGTCGGCCAGGATCCGGGTGGCCAACGGCAGCAGCACCTCCCCCGCCGCGGTCAGCGTTATGTTGCCCCTTACCCGCTCGAACAGGGGTGCGCCGAGGGTGTCCTCCAACGCGTGAATTTGCTTACTCAACGACGGCTGGGTGATGCCCACGATGTCGGCCGCCTGGGTGAAATGTCGTACTTCGGCCACCGCGACGAAGTACTTCAGCTGATGGAGCTGCATCTTCATAGCTTATGGCTATCAAGACTGCGGTGTCGATGCATTGGACGACTGATCGAAGTCCTCCTAGCGTCGGTCGAGTGGTAGTCACGACGAGAACCCGGTCGCCCATCCGATCGAATGTCGGCCTCAAGGCCGTCATGGCGGTGACGGGCATCCTGCTGGTGCTGTTCCTCATCGCCCACATGCTGGGCAACCTGAAGATCTTCTCGGGCGCGTCCTCGTTCGACCACTACGCGCACTGGTTGCGTGACATCGGCGTACCGCTGCTGCCCAGCGCCGGGTTCCTGTGGATCCAACGGGTCGGCCTGCTGGCGGCGGTGCTGCTGCACATCTGGGCCGCCACCGTGCTGGCGTTGCGGGCCCGCGCCGCCCGCCCGGTCCGCTACGCCCACCGCAAGAAGGTCCGGGGCAGCTACGCGGCCCGGACCATGCGCTGGGGCGGCGTGATCATCCTGCTCTTCGTGGTCTACCACATCCTCGACCTGACCACCGGCACGCTGAACCCGGTCGGCGACCCGTCCCGCCCGTACGCCAATGTGGTCGCCGACTTCGCCCCGCAGCGCTGGTACGTCACGGCCTTCTACACCCTGGCGATCGTCGCGCTCGGCTTCCACCTGCGGCACGGGGTGTTCAGCGCGCTGCGCAGCCTCGGCCAGCAGACCCCACGCGGCGAGCAGCGGGCCCGGGTGGTGGCGCTGGTCTTCGCCGTCGTGCTCTGCGCCGGCTACCTCGTGGTCCCGTTCGCCGTACTCACCGGATTGGTGTCCTGACCATGGATCTGTTCACCGAGGGCGACCCGATCGCCGACACCAGGGCTCCCGACGGGCCGATCGAGACCCGCTGGGAACGCCGCCGTTTCGAGGCCAAGCTGGTCAACCCGGCCAACCGCCGCAAGATGACGGTGATCGTGGTCGGCACCGGCCTGGCCGGCGGTTCCGCCGCCGCCACGCTCGCCGAGCAGGGCTACCGGGTCAAGTCGTACTGCTACCAGGACAGCCCCCGCCGGGCGCACTCGATCGCCGCCCAGGGCGGCATCAACGCCGCCAAGAACTACCGCAACGACGGCGACTCGGTGCACCGGCTCTTCTACGACACTGTCAAGGGCGGTGACTTCCGCTCCCGCGAGTCGAACGTGCACCGCCTGGCCGAGGTCTCGGTCAACATCATCGACCAGTGCGTCGCCCAGGGGGTGCCGTTCGCCCGCGAGTACGGCGGCCTGCTCGACACCCGTTCGTTCGGTGGCGCGCAGGTGCAGCGGACCTTCTACGCCCGGGGCCAGACGGGCCAGCAGCTGCTGCTCGGCGCGTACCAGGCGTTGGAGCGGCAGATCGGCCTGGGCAACGTGGAGATGAACTCCCGGCACGAGATGCTCGAGCTGATCGTCGTGGACGGCAAGGCCCGGGGCATCGTGGTCCGGGACATGGTCACCGGCGAGATCACCAGCGAGTTCGCCGATGCCGTGGTGCTCGCCTCCGGCGGCTACGGAAACGTCTTCTACCTCTCCACCAACGCGAAGGGCTGCAACGTCACCGCCACCTGGCGGGCGCACCGCAAGGGCGCGTACTTCGCCAATCCCTGCTACACCCAGATCCACCCGACCTGCATCCCGGTCTCCGGCGACCACCAGTCGAAGCTGACCCTGATGAGCGAGTCGCTGCGCAACGACGGCCGGGTGTGGGTGCCGAAGGCCAGGGGCGACGACCGCGATCCCCGCGAGATCCCCGAGGACGAGCGCGACTACTACCTGGAGCGCATCTACCCGTCCTTCGGCAATCTGGTGCCCCGCGACATCGCCTCCCGCGCCGCGAAGAACGTCTGCGACGAGGGCCGGGGCGTCGGCCCGACGAAGCTCGGGGTCTACCTCGACTTCGCCGACGCCATCGACCGGCTGGGCCGCAAGGCCATCGAGGCCAAGTACGGCAACCTCTTCGAGATGTACGAGCGGATCACCGGCGAGGACCCGTACGAGGTGCCGATGCGGATCTACCCCGCCGTGCACTACACGATGGGCGGCCTCTGGGTCGACTACGACCTCCAGTCGACGATCCCCGGCCTGTTCGTCATCGGCGAGGCGAACTTCTCCGACCACGGCGCGAACCGGCTCGGGGCCTCCGCGCTGATGCAGGGCCTGGCCGACGGGTACTTCGTGCTGCCCAACACGGTCGCCAACTACCTGGCCGCCGGTCCGTTCGAGAAGGTCGACGCGACCCACCCGGCGGCGGTCGAGGCCCGGCGCGACGTGGAGGACCGCATCCAGCGGCTGCTCGCGATCGACGGCGACCGGACGGTGGACTCGTTCCACCGCGAGCTGGGCCAGATCATGTGGGAGCACTGCGGCATGGAGCGCTCCGAGGCCGGGCTGCGCAAGGCCATCGACGAGATCCGCGCGCTGCGGGACCAGTTCTGGCAGCGGGTGCGGGTGCCGGGCAACGGCGAGGGGCTGAACCAGTCGCTGGAGAAGGCCGGCCGGGTGGCCGACTTCTTCGAGCTGGCCGAGCTGATGTGCATCGACGCCCTGCACCGGGAGGAGTCCTGCGGCGGCCACTTCCGCGCCGAGCACCAGACCCCGGAGGGCGAGGCGCAGCGCGACGACGAGCGGTTCGCGTACGTCGCGGCCTGGGAGTTCACCGCCACGGGTGAGCCCTCGGTATTGCACAAGGAAGACCTGAACTTCGAATACGTCCACCCCACGCAGCGGAGCTACAAGTGAACCTGACCCTGCGCATCTGGCGCCAGTCCGGCCCCCAGGACAAGGGTCGGATGGTGACGTACCAGGTCGATGACGTCTCCCCGGACATGTCGTTCCTGGAGATGCTCGACGTGCTCAACGAGCGGCTCATTCTCGCCGGTGAGGAGCCCGTCGCCTTCGACCACGACTGCCGCGAGGGCATCTGCGGCATGTGCGGCCTCATGATCAATGGGGACGCGCACGGCCCGCAGCGCGGCACCACCGCCTGCCAGCTGCACATGCGGCAGTTCTCCGACGGCGAAACGATCGACATCGAGCCGTGGCGGGCCCGGGCCTTCCCGGTCATCAAGGACCTGGTGGTCAACCGCAACGCCTTTGACAAGATCATCGCCGCTGGCGGGTACGTCACGGCGCCCACCGGCAGCGCGCCGGAGGCGCACTCCGTACCGGTGGCCAAGGCCGACGCCGACGCCGCTTTCGAATCCGCCGCCTGCATCGGCTGCGGCGCCTGCGTGGCCGCCTGCCCGAACGGCTCCGGGATGCTGTTCACCGCCGCCAAGGTCACCCAGCTGTCGCTGCTCCCCCAGGGCCAGCCCGAGCGCTACACCCGGGTGATCGGCATGGTCGACGCGCACGACGAGGCCGGCTTCGGCGGCTGCACCAACGCCGGCGAGTGCACCGTGGTCTGCCCGAAGGGCATCCCGCTCACCACCATCGGCCGCCTGAACCGCGACTACCTCACGGCAACCACCCGCCACGCCGAAACCCCCGGCACCTGACCCCCAACCCCAAACCCCACCCCTCACCTTCTCCGTTGATCATGAGGTTGGCGGCAGTTGTTGATCTTCAAACTGCCGCCAACCTCATGATCAACCCTGCGAGATGGTGGGGGGTGGTCGGTTAGGGGGTGCTGGTGGGGGTAGGGGGTTGGGCGCGGGGACGGTGGCGGAGAGGGAGTCGAGATGCGGGCACTGACGTGGCAGGGGAAGCGGGACGTACGGGTCGAGGAGGTGCCGGACCCGAGGATCGAGGACCCGACCGACGCGATCGTGCGGATCACCTCGACCGCCATCTGCGGCTCGGACCTGCACCTCTACGAAGTCCTGGGGCCCTACCTCGAGCCGGGTGACATCCTCGGTCACGAGCCGATGGGCATCGTCGAGGAGGTCGGGTCGGGGGTGACCCGGCTCAAGCCCGGCGACCGGGTGGTGGTGCCGTTCAACATCTCCTGCGGATCCTGCTGGATGTGCCAGCGGCAGCTCTACGCCCAGTGCGAGACCACCCAGGTCACCGCCGAGGGCAAGGGTGCCGCGCTGTTCGGCTACACCTCCCTCTACGGCGCGGTCCCCGGCGGGCAGGCCCAGTTCCTCCGCGTTCCGTTCGCCGAGTTCGGCCCGATCAAGGTGCCGGACGACGGGCCGGACGAGCGGTGGCTCTACCTCTCCGACATCCTGCCGACCGCCTGGCAGGCGGTGAAGTACGCCGACACCCCGCCCGGCGGCACCCTGGCGGTCTTCGGGCTGGGCCCGGTCGGGCAGTTCTGCGCCCGCATCGGCCGCCACCTCGGCGCGGACCGGGTGATCGGCCTCGACGTGGTGCCGGAGCGGCTGGAGATGGCCCGCCGGCACGGCGTGGAGGTGCTCGACGTCACCCAGCTCGACGACGTGCCCGGCACGTTGATCGACCTGGTGGACGGGCGCGGGCCGGACGCGGTGATCGACGCGGTCGGGATGGAGTCGCACGGCGCGCCGTTGGGCAAGCTCGGCCAGGCCGCCGCCGGGTTGCTGCCGGACAAGCTCGCCCAGCCGATGATCGACAGGGTCGGGGTGGACCGGCTGGTCGCGCTCAAGGCCGCGCTCAAGGCCGTCCGGCGCGGCGGCACCGTCTCGATCTCCGGCGTGTACGGCGGCGAGGTCGACCCGCTGCCGCTGATGGAGATGTTCGACCGGGGCGTCCAGGTGCGGATGGGTCAGTGCCACGTGCGGCGCTGGACCGACGAGATCATCCCCCTGCTCACCGACGACGACCCGCTCGGCGTGACCGACCTGCGTACCCACCGGCTGCCACTGGAGCAGGCGCCGCAGGCCTACGAGATGTTCCAGAAGAAGCAGGACGGCTGCGTGAAGGTCGTTCTCGCCCCGTGAGCCCATCGACGGGGTCACCTACGTCGATCCTTCGGCCTAGGGTGTGTCCTGGACACACCAGGGCACCGACGGGAGAGACGAGTGACCATTCGGATGGACCGCAGGACCGCGCTCGGCCTGGGCACCGTGGCGACGGCCGGCGCCGTGTTCGGCACCGCGATGCCCGCCGCCGCTGAACCGACCGGGCAGGCGGGCACGGGTGGCGAGGCGGGCAGTGACCGCGAACGGCTCGCCGCCCGCATCGGCGCGGTCTTCCAACGGGTGAGCACCCGGGCCGGCGGCAACTGGCAGGCGTACGTCAGCCTGGCCGGTCCGGACGGGCCGCTGGTCGCGGTGGACGAGTCGGCGGACCTGCGGATCGAGGCGTACAGCGTCAACAAGATCGCCGTGGCGGTCGCGGTGCTGGACAAGGTCGACCGGGGCCTGCTCGCCATCGACCACCAGGTGGAGGTGACCGAGGCGATCGTGGTGACCGGCGGCGACGGCATCTTCAGCCTGGACGGCGCCCACCCCAGTCTGGTGACCGTCGGCCACGTCCTGGCGAACCTGCTGACCGTCTCCGACGACACCGCGGTCCGGCTCTGCGGGCTGGTCTGCCCGGCCGCCGAGATCAACCAGATCCTGGTCGCGAAGGGCTTCCCGAACACGCAGGTGCAGCCGGTGGCGAATCCGAACCGCTTCTACCTGGGCACCAGCACGCCCCGGGAGACCCATGACCTGCTGCGGGCGCTGGTCGCCGGCACCCTGCTCTCCCCCGCCTCGACCGAGCGGGTGCTGCGACTGCTGCGCTCACCGGTGGCGTTCACCGACGGGGTACGCCGGGAGATGTCCTCCGCCGAACGGGCCCGCGTCGCCACCAAGGCCGGCTGGTTCGCCGACGCCCGACACGAAGCCGGAGTGATCTTCGACACCGCCGGTGCGCCACTGGTGACGTACGCCCTCTTCGCCGACGGGCAGGCCGGCGCGGACGACTTCGGCGCCACCCACCCGGCTGTGCAGGCACGCGCCCGGTGGGGCCGGCGGGTCATGGACCTGACCGACGGTTTCGGCGGCACCGGCACCAGGCACCGCAAGCCCACGTACCGGCCCAGCAACGGCGGCTGAACCCGGCCGGCGGCGGCTACCGTGGACCTCGGGGATCAACCGAGGGGGAACCATGCGGGCGTCGAACGAGCCGAACGGACGTACCACCGGTCGGCGGATCACCGGGTCGGTGGCGGGCCTGGCCGCGGTGGCCGGGCTCGCCACCGCCGCCTGGGCCGCGCGCAACGTGCCGGCCGCGATCGGCGGCCGGCTGGCCGGCGCGCGCGCCGAACGGGCGGCCCGGTCGCCACAGTTCCGCGACGGCACCTTCCACAACCGCGCGGACACCCGCACGATGGTGCCCGTCTCCGACCGCAACCTGTTCCGGGAACTGCTCTTCGGCAAGCAGAAGCGTCGGCCGGGCGCACCCGTGCCACTGCTGCGGCCGGCCGCCGAGACCGGCATCGACCCGGCGCGCGAGCTGAACGTCGTCTGGTACGGCCACGCCTCCGCCCTGATCGAGATCGAGGGCCGCCGGGTGCTGCTGGACCCGGTGTGGAGCGACAGGTGCTCCCCCTCCACGGCGGTCGGCCCGCGCCGGCTGCACCAACCGCCGGTACGCCTCGACGAACTGCCCCGCCTCGACGCCATCCTGATCTCGCACGACCACTACGACCACCTCGACATGGGCACGGTGCGGGAGCTGACCGCCCGGCAGTCGGCGCCGTTCCTGGTGCCCCTCGGGGTCGGCGCCCACCTCGACCGCTGGGGCGTACCGGCGGAGCGGATCATCGAGCTGGACTGGTCGCAGACCGAGCGGGTGGCCGAGCTGGAGATCACCTGCACCGCCGCCCAGCACTTCTCCGGCCGGGGCCTGCGCCGCAACGGCACCCTGTGGAGTTCCTGGGTGGTGGCCGGCCGGCAGCGGCGCGTCTACTACACCGGAGACTCCGGCTACTTCGGCGGGTACGCCGAGATCGGCGCCGCGCACGGGCCGTTCGACGTGACGCTGATGCAGATCGGCGCGTACGACCGGGCCTGGCCCGGCATCCACATGTTCCCGGAGGAGGCGGTCGCCGCCCACCTGGACCTGCGCGGTGGGCTGTTCCTGCCGGTGCACTGGGGCACGTTCAACCTCGCCCTGCACGACTGGTCAGAGCCGGTGGACCGGCTCTGGGCCGAGGCGAAGGCCCGCGACGTGCGGCTGGCCGTGCCACGACCCGGCGAGCGGGTGGTGGTCGACGACCCGCCGCCGGTCGACGGCTGGTGGCAGGCCGTCGCCTGAGTCGCCGCCGCCCCGACGGCCCGAGGCGGTCGCCTCAGAGGACGAAGGCGTCGGTCCACAGGGCGCCGGAACGGCCGGAGAGCGCGTCCAGCATCGCCACCGCCTGACCGTCGGTGAGCTGGGCGACGAAGTCCACGATGGCCCGCCCGCGCGCCTTGCCGATCCGGTCCGGGGTACGTGGATGCAGTTCCGCCTCGGCCAGCTCCACCAGGTCGTGCAGCCGCCGGGGCAGCCGGGACTCCTCCTCCGGGTCGAGCAGCCACTCCCGCAGCGCCTCGACCAGGGTGTCGAGCAGCCGGGCCTGACCGCGCTGGTGCAACGCCAGGTCCGGGCGGGCCAGCACGAACCGATGGTGCACGAACTTGAGCACCTGCACCTCGTGCCACTGCGCCGGAGCCAGCAGCACGTGCCCGGAGCGTACGGCGGGCTGCTCGACGACGGTGATCGCGTCCACGAAGCGGGTGGTCCACCGGGCGGAGAAGCGGGCCACGTACTGCTCCGCCTCGATCGAACCGTCGAACGGCACCGCCAGCAGCCCCTCGACCAGTTCCTCCCGGACGTGTTCGACGGCGGCGGCGAACGCCTCGTCGTCGGCGATCCAGGCGTCCTTGTGGTGCAGTTGGCGGCGCAGCCGCTCGATCGACGAGCCGGGGCGGCGGGCCGAGGTGGCCAGCGCGGAGTCGGTGATCGCCCGCAGGTGACCGCCCTCGCGCTGCCAGGCCATCAGCTCGGCGGCCACCGCGCCCTGCTGGAGCACACCGACCCGGTAGAAGTCCTCCACGTCGTGGATGGCGTACGCGATGTCGTCGGCGGTGTCCATCACCGACGCCTCGACGGTCTGCTGCCAGTCGGCGATCCGGCCGGCGAACGGTGCCCGGGCCTGCCGCAGGTCGTCCAGCTCCGTGCGGTACGCCCCGAACTTCAGCGAGCCGCTGTCCGGGTCGTCCGGCGGTGGGGTGGCGCCGCGCGGCGGCGGATCCATCGCCCGGGGGTGCGGGTCGGGGTGGTCCAGCCGGGTCCACGGGTACTTCAGCATCGCCGCCCGCACCGCCGCGGTCAGGTCCAGGCCGGTGGTCGCCGCACCCCGGATCTCGGTCGAGGTGACGATCCGGTACGACTGGGCGTTGCCCTCGAACCCGTCGGTCAGGCCGAGCCGGTGCCGGGCCAGCCGGTCCAGCACCCGCTCCCCCAGGTGCCCGAAGGGCGGGTGACCGAGGTCGTGGGCGAGCGCGGCGGCCTCCACCACGTCCGGGTCGCAGCCGCCCAGCTTCTCCACCAGGTCGCGTTGGTGGCCGTCGGCGGTGAGCCGCTCGGCGATCGCCCGCGCCACCTGGGCGACCTTCAGGCTGTGGGTGAGCCGGTTGTGCACCAGCAGCCCGGACCCGCCAGGGCTGATCACCTGGGTGACCCCGCCGAGCCGGGTGAAGAACGGCGAGCCGACGATGCGGTCCCGGTCGGCCCGGAACGGGCTGGTCGCCAGGTCGCCGAGGGCCCGCGCGCTGCCGCCGAAGAGTCGGCGCGCCCGGGGCTCCACAGGTGGTTCCATGATCGCCACGGTAGCCCGGCAGAATGCACCACGGAACCCACACCCGAAGGCGGAGCGACAACGTGACCCTCTCAGTTCATCAGCGCATCGCCGAGGAACTCGGCGTCGCCGAGCGCCAGGTACGCGCGGCCGTGGAGCTGCTCGACGGTGGTGCCACCGTGCCGTTCATCGCGCGGTACCGGAAGGAGGCCACCGGCCTGCTCGACGACACCCAGCTGCGCACCCTGGAGGAGCGCCTGCGGTACCTGCGGGAGCTGGACGAGCGGCGCGCCGCGGTACTGGAGTCCATCCGTTCCCAGGGCAAGCTCGACGAGGCCCTGGAAGCGCAGATCATGGCGGCCGACTCGAAGTCCCGCCTGGAGGACATCTACCTGCCGTACAAGCCGAAGCGGCGGACCCGGGCGCAGATCGCCCGCGAGGCCGGGCTGGCGCCCCTCGCGGACACGCTGCTCGGCGATCCCACCCAGGACCCGCGCGCGACCGCCGCGACCTTCGTCGACGCGGACAAGGGGGTGGCCGACGCCGCCGCCGCGCTGGACGGGGCGCGGGCCATCCTGATCGAGCGGTTCGCCGAGGACGCCGACCTGATCGGCACGCTGCGCGAGCAGATGTGGTCGCAGGGCCGGCTGGTGTCCCGGGTACGCGAGGGACAGGAGTCCGCCGGGGCGAAGTTCGCCGACTACTTCGACTTCGCCGAGCCGTACCCGAAGCTGCCCTCGCACCGCATCCTGGCCATGTTCCGGGGCGAGAAGGAGGGCGTACTCGACCTGACCATGGACCCGGAGGCCGACGGCGACGTCGACGCGGTGGTCGGCGGGCCGACCCGCTACGAGGCCGCCATCGCCGGCCGGTTCGGGGTGAGTGACCAGGGGCGGCCCGCCGACAAGTGGCTGGCCGACACGGTGCGCTGGGCGTGGCGTACCCGCATCCTCATCCACCTCGGCGCGGACCTGCGGATGCGACTCTGGCAGGCGGCCGAGGAGGAGGCCGTCCGGGTCTTCGCCACCAACCTGCGCGACCTGCTGCTGGCCGCGCCGGCCGGCGCCCGGCCCACCATGGGGTTGGACCCCGGGCTGCGGACCGGGGTGAAGGTGGCCGTGGTGGACGCCACCGGCAAGGTGGTCGCCACCGACACGATCTACCCGCACGAGCCGCGCCGGCAGTGGGACGCCTCGCTGCACACCCTGGCCACGCTGGCCGCCGCGCACGGGGTCGAGCTGGTCGCCATCGGCAACGGCACCGCCAGCCGGGAGACCGACAAGCTGGCCGGTGACCTGATCAAGCGGCATCCGGAGCTGAAGCTGACCAAGGTGGTGGTCTCCGAGGCCGGCGCGTCGGTCTACTCGGCCTCCGCGTACGCCGCCCAGGAACTGCCCGGGCTGGACGTGTCGCTGCGCGGCGCGGTCTCCATCGCCCGCCGCCTCCAAGACCCGCTCGCCGAGCTGGTGAAGATCGACCCGCGCTCCATCGGCGTCGGGCAGTACCAGCACGACCTGTCCGAGGTGAAGCTGTCCCGGTCGCTGGACGCGGTGGTGGAGGACTGCGTCAACGGCGTCGGCGTGGACGTCAACACCGCCTCCGCGCCGCTGCTGACCCGGGTCTCCGGCATCGGTGCCGGGCTGGCCGAGAACATCGTGCTGCACCGGGACGCCAACGGCCCGTTCCGCACCCGGGCGGAGCTGAAGAAGGTGGCCCGGCTCGGCCCGAAGGCCTTCGAACAGTGCGCCGGCTTCCTGCGCATCCCCGGCGGCGACGACCCGCTGGACTCCTCCAGCGTGCACCCCGAGTCGTACCCGGTGGTGCGCCGGATCCTCACCTCGACCGGCCAGGACCTGCGGTCGATCATCGGCAAGTCGGCGATCCTGCGGGGGCTGCGGGCCACCGACTTCGTCGACGACACGTTCGGCCTGCCCACGGTCACCGACATCATCGCCGAGCTGGAGAAGCCGGGCCGCGACCCCCGACCCGAGTTCAAGACGGCGACCTTCGTCGAGGGCGTGGAGAAGATCAGCGACCTGACGCCCGGGATGGTGCTGGAGGGCGTGGTCACGAACGTGGCCGCGTTCGGCGCGTTCGTGGACGTCGGCGTGCACCAGGACGGGCTGGTGCACGTGTCGGCGATGTCCCGCACCTTCGTGAAGGACCCGCGCGACGTGGTGAAGTCCGGCGACGTGGTGAAGGTCAAGGTGCTGGACGTCGACGTGCCGCGCAAGCGCATCTCGCTGACCCTGCGCCTGGACGACGAAGCGGAGCCCGGCGCGGGGCGTGGTGGTACGGGGCAGGTACGCGGCGGCGGGCAGGGCGGCCAGGAGCGCGGCGGGCGGTCCGGGCAGGAGCGCGGCGCCCAGCGCGGCCGCGACGGTCAGGGCCGGGGCGGCCAGGCGCGTGGCGGGCAGGGTCGCGGTGGCCAGGTGCGGCAGGACCGGAGCGGCGGGGGCGCGCCGCCCGACGGGGCGATGGCCGACGCGCTGCGCCGGGCTGGCCTGCTCTGAGTCGACGCGCTGCGGCGGGTCGGCCGGCTCCGAGCCGGCCCGCCACACCGGCTGCGCCGGGCGCGGATATCGGCCGTGCCACCCGGCTGGTGCTGCCTGGGCGAGCAACCAGCGGCGCGGAGGAGGCGGCGCTGGCGTTCACCGCCCGGCTGTTCACCGAGGGGCGAGGGGTGGCGTAGCGTCGGGGTGTGCATGGCGACGGGCTGGGCTGGCGGGAGCAGCGGGAGCGTGCGGTGCGGGCACACGCCGAGGCGGAAGCTCGGGCCCGCGCCACCGAGCAGGAGTCGGCGGCGAAGCTGGTTGCTCGTTTCGCGGCCGACGCCACCGCACGGCGACTGCCGACGGTTCGGCTCACCGCCACGTCCTACGACGGGCGGTACCGCTACCGCACCCGCATCGTGGGCTGGTACGTGGACCGGGCGCGCAGCCGGGCGGTCGACGCGCAGGGGAACTTCTACCTGCTCACGGTGCCGACCAGCCTGCGGTCGCTGCTGTTCGGGGCCGCACCCGAGCCCTCCCCGCCGCCGCTGGTGATCGGCCGTGGTGGTCGGGACGGCGAATCGTTGCCGCTGGCGGAACTGCTCAGCCAGCGCCTCGATGCCGAGGACGGCTGAGCGGCCCGGCTGAGGCCATCGCCGGGCCGGCGGTCACGGTCACCGTCGTCGGCTGCTCCGCACCGCCTCGGACAGGGCCTGCTCGACCTTTGCCGCCCCGCTGGCCACGGAGAAGGCACGGTCGTAGTACCGCCGACCGGCCTGCCCCAGTAGTTCCAGCTTCTCCCGGCCGAGCTCGCACAGCTCCCGCAGCGCGTCGGCGATCGAGTCGGGGTCACCCGGGCGCGCGGTGATTCCGGCGCCGCTGTCGCGGGCGACCGCGGCGACGTCTCCCTCCGCGGCCACCAGCAGCGCACGCCCGGCGGCGAGGGTGGCCTGGACCTTGCTCGGCATCGTGTACGCGGACATGCCGCCGGGTCGCAGGCTCACGTAGTGCGCGTCACCGGTCGCCAGCAGGGCGGGAATCCGGTGCCGGGGCAGTTGCCCGAGAAAGCGGACGTTCGACACGGCGGCGGCCGCGGCCCGATCGCGTAGTCGCTGCTCGGTCGTGCCGGAGCCGGCGATGAGACAGACCAGTCGGTGGTCGTCCACCCGGGCACAGGCGTCGATGAGCGAGTCCAGGCCCTGCGCCTCGCCGAGCGCACCGGCGTACACCACGACCACCTGGTCGGAACGGAGCCCGAGCTCGACGCGGAGATCCGCGGTGGGTGCCGGCAGTCTCTCGTCCGCCCACACCGGGATGTGCACGAGCTTCTCCCGGGCAACGCCGCGGGAGGCGAGCAGATCGACTGCGGTCGGTGAGACGCAGGCGACGCGGGCGGCGCTGCGGTACATGCCGTCGCACCAGGCGGCCATCGCCCGCTCCACCCGGCGCGAGACACCACCGGAGCCGAGAAATCCGCTCGCCACCACGCTGTCCGGCCAGAGGTCCATGACGTGCAGCAGTACCGGCACCCGATACAGGTGACGGGTGAACCACATCGGTAGGGCGACGCTGATCGGCGAGTTGCCGACCCACAGGGCGTCGAGACCGCGCAGCACCTGGGTGCCCGAAGCCAGCGCGGAGACGGCGAACGAGCCGTAGTTCGCCACCCGTCGCAGGGCGGAGCGGTCGTGACTTGGGTAGAGGGCCACCCGACGGACCCGCACCGCCCCGTGTCGCTCGTCGAGCCGGCGGGCGAGTCGGTAGCCCGGTGCGAGCCGGCCATCAGGATAGTTGGGGAAGCCGGTCAGTACCTGCACCTCGTGACCTCGCCGGGCCAGTTCCGCGGCGAGCATCCCGGGCAGCGCGGCTGGTCCCGGCTCCGGGTCGAACCACTGGGTGAGCATGCCGATCCGCATCAACCGCACCTCGCATCCGTACCGACTCCTGCGTCCGACAACGGCCGGGCGGGCCGCTGCGAACCCTCCGCCCAGAGAGCCTTCAGTGACTCGGTCAGGTCGTACGCCGGAGCCCACCCGAGCAGGCGACCGCTACGCCGGATGTCGGCACACATCCAGGGCACCGTCGCGGAACGTCCCGCGTCGGGTGGAAAGCCGCCGCCCGCCACGCGACCGCTGAAACCGGCCACCTCGGCCAGTCTTCTGACCGCCTCGGGGGTGGACACCGCCTGTCCGCTGCCGATGTTGAAGACCCGTTCGGGCCCTGGTTCGCAGCGTGCCGCGGCCAGCACCGCCGCTGCCACGTCACGCACGTCGACGAAGTCCCGGTACGTGTCGTGCAGACCGACGGTGATCCTTGCGCTCCCCTCGACCATCGCCGACCTGATCAACTCGGTCACCCGACGGAGCACGTTGCCCGGCGGCATGCCCGGGCCGACGGGGTTGAAGACGCGGAGCACCATCGTGTCGACCCGGCCGCTCGCCCCGGCCAGGTCCGCCAGACGGGTGGCGGTCAGGTGGCTGAGACCGTACTCCCCGACCGGCACGGCCGGGTGTTCCTCGACGACCGCGACACCGTGCGGCACCACGCCGTACTCGGCGGCGGACCCGATGCGGATCAGCCGTGCCCCGGACGCGGCGCCGGCCATCGCCTCGATCAGTTTCGCGGTCGTCAGCACATGGGCCCGGACGAAGTCGTAGCCGGAGCCGACGATGCGACCGGCCGCGCACACCACCACGTCCGGGTTTTCCCGCGCGATCAGCTCGGCCAGGGCGGACAGCTCGACCTCGACCAGATCACACTCCTGTCGGGAGGGTGCGCGAACGACCGCGTGCGCGGCGAGCGCGGCACCGATGTGCCGGCCGAGAAATCCGCCACCGCCCAGCAGCAGCACGCGGTTCATCGGCGGAGCACGGTTTCCTGGCCGCCCTCGACCGCCGGCGCGGGTAGGTTTCCGGTGAACTCGTGCCAGGTGGCCGCGCCGGGCGCGGAGATGCCCTTGCGGGCGAGCACCACCCACACGGTGGCCAGCACGATCCTCAGATCCAGCAGCAGGGACCGTCGGTTCACGTACTCGACGTCGTAGGCGAACTTGGCGGACCAGTCCAGCGCGTTGCGGCCACGGACCTGGGCGAGCCCGGTGATTCCCGGCCGCACCTCGTGCCGGCGGGCCTGCTCCGGGCTGTAGAGGGACAGATAGCGGACCAGGTGTGGCCGGGGACCGACGACACTCATCTCGCCGCGCAGCACGTTCCAGAACTCCGGTAGTTCGTCGAGGCTGCTCGCGCGCAGCCAGCGACCGACGCGGGTCAGGCGCTCAGCGTCGGTCAGCAGCCCACGCTCCGGGTCCGGGTGACGCATGGTGCGGAACTTGACCAGCTCGAACAGTTCGCCGTGCAGACCGGGGCGGGTGTGCCGGAACAGCACCGGTCGTCCGTGTGCCGCCAGCACCACGAGGGCCACCAGCCCCAGCACCGGTGCGCCGAGGGTGAGGACGAGGAGCGCCCCGACCACGTCCAGAATCCTCTTCCAGCGATCGTAGGGGCGCCGGGGCGCCGGGTCCGACGCCTCCCGGCCGCCATTCGCGCCGGGATCATGCGGGTGCGGCCGCGCGGTCTTCACCGCAATTTTCGCCATGCTGTACGCATACCATCTCCATCGCCGCCGGATCGCCTTTTCATGTTTGTGCTCGCCGTGCGCCGGATCGCGGCCCGGCGTGTCTCACGACGGCCGTCATGAATTGTCTTCACACACGACCGCCCGCAGACCACGAACAGCAACATGATTCGCGTTCCTGTTTCCGAAAAAGGCGCGACGACCATTTTGGAACTGTATGGTCACGGTCGACGATATTCCGATCTCCAAGGGTGATCCAACGCGAACATGCAGGGGGAGAAGTGGTTTCCTCGCTATCGGACAGGCGCTTCCTGATCACCGGGGGCACCGGTTCCTTCGGCCAGACGATGGTCACCCGGTTGTTGGACGCCGGTGCCGCCGAGGTCCGGGTCCTCAGTCGCGACGAGTCCAAGCAGGACGCCATGCGGCATCGCCTCGGTGACGACCGGGTCCGGTACTACGTGGGCGACGTCCGCGACTACGACAGCGTTTCCAAGGCGGTACGCGACATCGAGTTCGTCTTCCACGCCGCCGCTCTCAAACAGGTGCCGTCGTGCGAGTTCTTCCCGCTGGAGGCCGTGCGTACCAACATCGTCGGCAGCGCGAACGTGGTGGACGCCAGCGAGCGCGCCGGCGTCGAGGCGTTGGTGCTGCTGAGCACCGACAAGGCCGTCTACCCGGTCAACGCGATGGGCATGACGAAAGCGCTCATGGAGAAGGTGGCGCAGGCGCACTCCCGCAACAACGTCACGGCCCGCACCCGGGTCTGCTGTGTGCGCTACGGCAACGTGATGTATTCGCGGGGATCGGTCATTCCGCTGTTCATCGATCAGATCCGCCGAGGCGTGCTGCCGACGGTGACCGAGCCGTCGATGACCCGCTTCCTGATGTCGCTGTCCCAGTCCGTCGAGCTGGTCGAGCACGCCTTCCACCGGGGGCAGCCCGGCGACGTGTTCATCCGGAAGGCCGACGCCTGCACCATCGGCGATCTGGCCACGGCCCTGTGCAACCTGTTCGGCGTGCCGGCCAAGTTCAACGTCCTCGGCATCAGACACGGCGAGAAGCTGTACGAGACCCTGGCCAGCCGGGAGGAGCTGGCCCACGCCGAGGACCTCGGCGACTTCCTGCGCGTGCCGGTGGACAGCCGCGATCTCAACTACGCCCTCTACTTCGACGAAGGCAACGTCGAGCGTGGCGGCCTGGCCGACTTCAACTCCCACAACGCCCGGCGGCTCTCCGTCGCCGAGGTCGAGACACTGCTGCTGGCCCTGCCGGAGGTTCGGGCGCAGCTCGACGCCGCCGGGACGGCAGCCGTACCGGCATGAGCGCGGTCACCGGCTCCGTCGCGCGACCGGATCGGGTACCCCGACGGCGCAGCGACACCGGCCGGGACCCGGACCGACCACGCCGACGGGTCCTCGTCCTCGGAGCCACCGGCATGCTCGGCCACGCCGTCATCCGGGAACTCGCCGAGACTGCGGAACTCGACGTGTACGGTCTGGCCCGCAGCCTCGACAGCCGGGAGGTGCTCTTCCCGGCGCACCTGCTCGCCCGGATCATCGCGTCCGTCGACGCGGGCCGCTTCGAGCAGGTACGGCAGGTCCTCGACGAGCTTCGACCGGACGTGGTCGTCAACTGCGTGGGCGTCATCAAGCAACGCCCGGACGTGCAGGACGCCGTGACGACCGTGACACTCAACGCTCTCCTGCCCCACCAGCTCGCCACGGCCTGCGCGCAGGTGGGCAGCAGACTGATCCACGTCAGCACCGACTGTGTCTTCTCCGGCGGGCGCGGCGGCTACGTCGAGCAGGATCTGCCGGACCCACCCGACCTCTACGGACGCTCGAAGCTGCTCGGCGAGACCACAACCGGTCCGTCGCTCACGCTGCGTACCTCGATCATCGGGCATGAACTGCGGTCGAGCCGGTCCCTGGTGGACTGGTTCCTCTCCCAACGGGGCCGCGTCCGGGGCTACACCCGGGCCATCTACAGCGGGGTCACCACCGTGGAGTTCGCGCGGCTGCTCCGCACGGTGGTGCTGCCCCGGGAGGAACTCACCGGGCTGTTCCATGTGGCCGCCGAGCCGATCTCCAAGTACGAACTGCTCCGACTGGTGGCCGAGGTGTACGGATGGCAGGGCGAGCTCGTCGCGTACGACGAGTTCGTCTGTGACCGGTCGATGCGCGCTGACGCGCTCGCCACGGCGACCGGCTACCGGCCACCGTCCTGGCCCGAGATGATCCGGGCGATGCACGCGGCGCGGGCCCGCTGGACCGGTGGTCAGCCTCGGCCGGACCGGCACCACATCCCGGCCTGAGAGCCGACCAAGGACCACCGACGGCCGCGCCGGCTGCCGGATTCAGAAGGACATCACGTGGTTAAGCAGATCAGCCAGTGGGGGCTTCTCGTCGGCGCGGGATGTCTGGTAGTGGCTACCACTTTCGTCGCCGTACAGAAGCCGTTGCTCGCGTTCGTCGCGACGGCGCTGCTGCTCCTGCTCGCCTTCGCCCGACGAGTCGACGGTTGGCGGTGGCTGCTGGCGCTCACGATCACCCTGCTGGTCTGCGCCTCCTCGAACCTGGAGTCGCTGGTCCAGGCCAGCTTCTACCCCCGGTACGCGGCCGTGGGCGCGTTGATCGTCTGGGGCCTGTGCCTGCCGCATCGGCAAGTGGCCCGGCTCGACCCGTGGACCCGCGTGTTCGTCGGTGCCCTCTGGGCCATGGGCGGGCTGGCCACGGCGAGCGTCGCCTGGTCGATCGTTCCGGCGGAGACCATGCAGCGTGGGCTCGCGCTGCTGATGCTTGCCGCGCTGACGCACGTGCTGCTGCGGAAACGATGGGGCGACCGCACCACGATGATGGCGGACCTCCGGGTGATCTACGTGGTGCTGAGTCTGTCCGCCGTGATCAGCCTGGGCCGAGGGTTGACCGACGGCACCCTCGCGGCGTCGGTCGGCAGCAGCGAACGGTTCCAGGGCCTCTACAACAACCCCAACATGCTGAGCATCGTCTGCGCGTTGACGATCCCGCTCGGCTGGGCGGTCTACCGGCACTCGCGTAACCGGGTCGAACTGCTCGGCATCGCGCCGGCGGTCGCCTGTGTCACGTTGTCCCAGTCCCGTACCGGCTTCGTCGCCGTGCTCGTCGGCGCCCTCTGGGTCCTGCTGCGACACGGGCTCGGCCCGCTGGCCCGGCTGGCCGCCGGGACCAGCGTCGCCCTGCTCGTGGCGTACCTGTTCGATCTGCTACCGGGCATCGTCGGAGCGGCCTGGACGCAGCGGTTCGTGACACGCTTCACCGCCCCTGTCAACGGCGACCTGTCCAACGGCCGCACCGAGATGTGGCAGACCACCGTCGACCTGTGGTGGCAGAACCGGCCCACCCTGGGCTACGGCTACGCCTCCCGTAACCACCTGTTCGAGCTGGCCAGCTACGACGAGTACTTCGGCGTCGGTGCCGCCGGGGTCAGCGTGGTGCACAACAGTTATCTTCAGCTGCTGTTGGAGCTGGGGTTGACCGCTGTCGTGCCGCTGGTGCTGCTGCTGCTCGTCGCCGGGCGGGTCCTGCTGCGGGCACCCCTGCGCCGGGCGAACTCGGGTCTGGTCTGGCTCGTCGGAACCGGCCTGCTGATCCAGCTCACCGAGTCGGCCATGTTCGGCACCGGGCAGACGTACCCGTACGTGTTCTGGTTCGCGGTCGGGGCGGTGCTGCTGCACCTTCCCCGCGACCGGCAGGTGGCCGTGTCGGGTCGCGCCGAAGGCACAGCACAGCCGGTCGAGGGTGCTCGTCCGTCCGACCGCGCTCGCTCGGCTGCTGCCGACGGCGCTCGGCCGGCCGACGTGGCGAGCCGACGTCCGGGCACCCGGACGGACGCGGGGGCGGACCGGCCACGGGCCGAGGAGTGCCACACCACGCGGTAGGGCCGTCACCGATCCCGTGGTGCCGGTGCGGTGCCGCTGACCAGGAAAGTACTGACCCGGACCCGCCAGGACCGATGGTCGAACGACCCCGCCGCCCTCGCCCGCGCGGCCTCGCTCATCGCCGTCCACTCCTCGTCCCGGAGCCGTAGCGCCCGCTCGACGGCGCGCCGGACGTCGTCCGGTCCATTACCGCCGAGCACGATCCCTTCGATGCCGTCATGCACGTAGTCCGCGAGGTCGCTCGTGTGGTTGAGCATCACCGGACAACCGGCGGCGAGGCTTTCCGGCACCTTGGAGGGGAAGCCGTTGGCCGCGTACCCACCGGTGGGGCGGACCAGCATCGAGAAGTGCGAGTCGGCGAGCAGGGTCAGCACGGTGTCCCGGGGCACCCGGCCGAGGAAGACCACCTCAGCGGCCACCGCGTCCAGCAGTGCCACGTCCAGGTCGGAGCGGGCCGTCGCGTCCTCCCGGCTGACGCCGGCGATGGTGAGCCGCACTCGTCGCTGGTCGTCCGGCGTGAGCAGACTGATTCCCCGCAGGATCACGTCGAGCATGTCCTTGCGAGCGGGCGTTCCCGCGTACAGCAGCCGCAGGCCGTCGGCCGTCGACGGTGGTCGAGGGTCGCTGAACTCGCCGCAGTCCACCTGCGGCGGCACCACCAGCACCTCCATGCCGTAGTGGGCCAGATAACCGGCCAGCGTGGTGGAGACCGCCGTGGCGCGCCCGACGAGCCGGGTCGCCAGCAGCGTCGACCAACGGTGCCGCACGAAGTAGGGGGTCAGCCAGCCGCGTCGGAACTGACGCCGGTCGTGGCGCTCGCTGGCGTCCACCACCACCGGACACCGCAACGCGAGCCGCAGCACCGCCCAGTTTCCGAGCGTCATCAGCGCCATGGGCAGCAGCACCACGGAGACGTCGCCCCGGCCCACGCCACGGCGGCGTATCGCCCGCAGCACTCGAACCGGGCGGGCCAGGCGAGCCCCCATGCGAGTGACTCTGTTCCGCCCCCGGACCCGCAGGGTCACCAGCTCGACACCGGTGACCGGATCGGGTCGGGTCGGCCAGGGCACCTCGCAGGGCCAGTCGTTGACGACGAGGGTGCGCGCCCCCTCGGACGCGGCGCACCGGGCGAGCTGCAACAGTCGGTTCGAGGTGGCGTCCCCGTGCGGGAAGGCGTACGCGCCGAGGAGCAACGGGCGGGGCAGGTCGGTCCGTCGCCTCGGAACACCCGCGGGCACGACCGTCCGGCCGACGGCGGTGGTCGCGTCGTTCATCTCGGTCCCCGTTCCGGGTCGCTTGCTGATCGACCCCCGATTCGTACTGTGGACGCAGGCGGTGGGCCGGCCGGGGCCGACCGGCGGTAGATCGCCAGGTGGGTGGTGACCGCCGTGTCGATGGCGAAGGGGCTGCGCGCGAAACGCGCGGCCGCCGCCTCGGCGGTGTCCGTGGCGGTGAACGCCGCGGCGCGGTGCACGGCCTCGGCCCAGGTCTGCGGCGTCGCGTCGACGTCCACCACCGTCACGCCCGGCAGGTGTTCGTCGATGAACAGCACGCCCGGGAGGGCGGCGGCCACGGTGCCAACCCCCAGGGCCACCGGCTCCAGCACCCCACCCGGGAGCCCTTCCAGGCACGACGGGTGGACGACCACGTCCGCCTGCCGGATCAGACCGCCCACGTCGGTGCGCGGGCCGAGCAGGTGCACCCGGTCGGCGACACCGGCGGCGACGGCCGCCCGCCGTACCCGGGTGTCGTCCTCGTCGTCGCCCGGGCCGACCAGCACGGCGTGCGCCGAGACGCCCTGCGCGCGCAGCGCGGCCAGGATCGGCGGCAGGAGCCAGCGTCGCTTCTCCGGTGCGGCCCGCCCCACGCTCACGCACACCAGGTCGTGCGGGCCGGCGCCGATCATGGCCCGAAGGTCGTCGGCGGCGGGCTGGCGCAGCCGGTCGAGGTCCAGACCGTTGAGCACCACCCGGCATCGCGGATCGTCACGCCAGTCGCGGTCGTAGCCACAGGTGAGCGAGTTGGGCGAGACGCCGAGGATGTCGGTGGCGGAGACGCGCAGCAGTCGGCCGAAGATCCACCGGGACACGCGACGCCGCAGGTTGCGGTACTGGTTGTCGTCGCCCCGGAAGTGCGCGACCCGGACGGGAACCGCACCCAGCGCGGCGAGCGCGAGCAGCACGCCGGAGAAGTTGGCGCAGTCGACGTGCACCGCGTCGACGCGCAGGCGACGCAGCAGGCGCAGAAACCGCACCGGAAAGTGGAGATCGAGCGGCATCGGAGTGATCGTGCCACCGTGCCGGGCGATCACCGCGGCCAACGGTCCCGGGCCGACCCGGTGGCACAGCGTCAGGAGGTGGACCTCGACGCCAGCGACGCTGAGCCGGGGCAACAGTTCGGCCGTTCGCATCTCGGTGCCACCGAAGTTGAGCTCGCCGACCACCCGCAGCACCCGGTAGGTGCCCGGGTGCCGCACCGCGCCGGCCTCTTCGCGGCGGCCGCACCTGCCGGTCATCGCCTCCCCGACCCTTCCAGCGCCCGCCGGTAGCCGACCAGGACGGCGGGCCACATCGTCAGCAGGTACGCGACGCATCCGGCCGCCGGCAGGCCCACGAGCCCGAACCGCTGCAAGGCCCAGATCTTGAGCGCGGTGGCCAGGATCAGGAAGGACGCCCAGCCGACGAAGAGCGGACGAAGTGCGCCGACGCTGTTCTGCACGATGATCAGCGGAGAGGTGACGGCCACCAGCAGGGACCAACAGGCGAGGCCCGCGAGGACCGGGACCGAAACCACCGACGCGTCGATCCCGCCGACCCACAGTTCGACCAGACGGTGTCCGTAGCCGACCAGCGCGAGCCCGACGGCACCGACGATCGCCCCGTAGAGCAGCACCATCCGGCGGGTGTTGCGGCGTACCCACGCCACCTCGCCCCGGGCCAGCGCGGCACCGTTCACCGGCCAGACGGTCATCCCGACCAACCCGACGAAGACCCCGAGGACACCGAACAGCTTCCATACGACGGCGTAGTGGGCAGCCGCCGCCAGCCCGAGGATGTTCGCGACAAGCGGGTTGTCCAGGTTGAGGGCGATCGACGACATCACGGTGATCGCGAAGAACCGGAGACCCAGCCGGAGCAGGCCGGTGGCCGTGGCCCGGTGCACGAGTGCCGGGCGGGGCCGGGTGGCCGGTGCCTGGATCAGGAAATGGACGACGGTGTTGAGCAGGTTCGTGACCGGGACGGCCAGTACCGCGCAGGCGATCACGCCAAGCGGCCCCCAACCGGCGGCGATGGCGCCGAGTACGGCCCCCATCGCGGCCAGGGAACCGGCCGACTGCCACACGCTGCTCTGCACCACCTGACTCCGGGCGTACTGGATCCGTTGGATCAGCGAGAGCGGGACGTTCACCAGGAACGCCCCGAAGCAGACAAGCACGATGGCGGACGTCTCGGCCGCGACGGCCGGATCGGTGACGCCGAACAAGCCGACCCACGGCACCAGCGGACCGGCCAGGACGAGCCCACAGAGCAACGCCACCGCCACCGTTCCGAGAGTGGCGTAGGCGCTGGAGATCTCCCGGGCCTGCTGCCGAACGTCGTCGCCGAGGTGGCTGAGCCGGGTGAGCAGGCCGTTTCCCAGGCCCAGATCCGCGAACCAGGCCATCCCGGTCAAGGCGGTGACGGCCATCCAGAGGCCGTACCGTTGATCGCCGAGGTATCGGAAGCAGGCGGGGGTGATGACCAGGGGGGCGGCCATGCCGATCCCCTTCGCCACCATCGCGGTGGCGACCCCGACGGTGACCGTGCGGTCCCGGTCCGCCGCCGGTCGCCTGCCACCGGCCGGCGCCACCACCCGTACCGTGGCCGGCTCGGCGGTCGCGGCCGTCGTCGCGGCGGCCGGTCCGGTCGCGGCCCGGCTCATCGCCCGGGTCACCGCGACGCGAGGGGTTCGACGCCCATCCGCCCGGACATCCATTCGACGGTCGCCCGGAGACCATCGACCCGAGCGACCGGCTCGATGTCCGGAAAAAGCCCTCGCAGGCTGCCGTCGTCGGCCAGGGAGTGCGGGACGTCGCCGTCGCGCGGGGCGGCGTGTTGCCGGGCGAGGGGCCGCCCGAGCAGGTCGCCGAGTTCGTCGAGGAGTTGGAGCAGGCTGGCTCGTGCGCCGAACGCCAGATTCACCGGATGCGGATGGCACACACTGCGCCGCAGCGCGTCGAGGAGGACCTCGCAGACCGTGCCGACGAAGGTGAAGTCACGGGACTGGGTGCCGTCCCCGTGCACCACAACCGGCTCGCCACGCAGGGCCGCGTGGACGAAGCGGGGGATCACGGCGGCGTACGCGTGGTCGTGCCGTTGCCCGGGGCCGAAGACGTTGAAGAACCGGAAGGCGAGGGTGGGCAGCCCGAACGACGCCTGATGCGCCAGCGCGTACGCCTCGGTGGCGAGCTTGCTCGCCGCGTAGGGACTCATCGGGCGGGTCCAGGTCAACTCGCTCTTGGGTAGTTGCGGGTTCATGCCGTAGACCGACGAGGAGGAGGCGATCACCACATGGCCCACATCGTGCCGGCGGGCCGCCTCCAGGACCATCAACGTTCCGGTTGCGTTCGCGTGGTGAGAGGCCACCGGGTCGTTGAGCGAGCGGGGGACGCTGCCCAGCGCCGCGAGGTGGACGACCGCGTCCCGACCGGCCATCGCCGCCGCCAGCGCACCCGGATCCAGGATCGATCCCTCGGTGAAGTCGACATCCAGCCCGTCGAGATTGGCCCGCAGCCCGACCGAGAGGTCGTCGAGCACCGTCACCTCCTTCACGGCAGGCTCGCGGAGCGCGGCGCGAACCAGGTTGGACCCGATGAAGCCGGCCCCACCGGTGATCAGAACTCGCATCGCCACTCCTCGGTACGTGGCCCCGGCTCCCTGCGGACCGGACCGATTCGCGGGCCACCACAAAGGAACGATAACGAGTTTTGCCACAAACTTGACGAACTTGCGCATAACCGGCTCGGCTGAATGACCAGAGCTGGTGTCGTCACGCCGACCGTAAACCGCCGCCACCAGCGGAAAGGCGGACAGTGTCACCATCGTCGCGGTCGCGGTGGAGGTGTCGAGTGGCTGAATTGATCGTGTACCGGTCCAACGCGCTGATGTCCATCAGGTCGCGCTTCGACAACACCCGTGACCTGGTGATGCCGGCGAACCTGGCGTACTCCGGCGGCATGGTCGGCATGTGGCACTCGGGGCTCCCCCAGGTCGCCCTGGTGCCCTCGGCGGCGACCGACGCCCAGGTGTGGCCGGTGCTGACCGCCGTCGGCACCCGAATCCACGACACGTCCGACGACAACTGTCCGATCAACACCGGCTGGTCGTACGTGGGAGGCAACCACGGCTACAACGTCGGTTGCCAGATCGCCGTGACCGGGCACGGCAAGACGACCGCCGACGTGGGTTCCCAGTGGACCGACGGCACCCGCGTCTTCACGCTGCTGGCCGTCACCAACGTCAACAGCCTGCTGTTCGGCAATCCGTACGTGGTCGTGGACGGCATCGCTCAGGGCGCCCGGGTGCGGCCGGCCGCACCGTTGACCCATGTCTCGGGCGCGACCAACCGGAACACCGTGCCGATCACGAGCCTGACGCCCGACGTGCAGATCCGCCCGGCCACCCACTCCCACGCGGTCAGCGTCGACCTCGACGGACGGTTGGTCCCCGACGGCCGGTCGACCGGTCAGGAACTGGTGATCAGGGAGTCGTACGTCGTCCCCAGCTACCCGGGCATGATCGACACCGCGCGGGCCAGCATCGGCACGCCGATCGCCACGATCATGCCCCGGATCCCGTCGCTGTGCCGCATCACGAACGTCTACCGCTGGTCGGCCGGAGGACTGCTCGTGACCCAGACGGTGACCGCCCTGGCGCGGTTCGCCCTCAACGCGGGCGTCACCCAGTGCGGCCCGTTGACCGCTCCGACCGGCAGCACCCGCCGGCAGTTCATGCCGAACGTCGGCTCCGCCGGTGGTCTGAACTGGTCGGTCTGGGCCAACCTCGACACCCTCACGACCATCGCCGACGTCACCCCGGCGGCCCTGCGGGACAAGCTGACCCCGGCGAGCAGCATGACCCAGTGGGTGGTCAGCAGTGCCGGCGCCCAGCAGTGGGGGATCTCCGTGGGGCTGCTACCGACCGCCGACGCGCTGCCGGCCGTACGGTCCCGGTACACCACGACCAAGTGCTGGTTCATCAGCTCCAGCCTCAAGAAGAACTACCCGCAGCTGGTCTGGGGACGCGTCCTCGACGCGGGGGAATCGGTCACCGGCACCGCCTACCGCCGCTACCTGGCCCCGCCCTCGGCGGCCACCGAGATCGTCGTCTCGGACGGCGACCAGGAATTCGTGATGATCGAACGGGTCGGTACCGTCACCCAGGCACGGCTGGCGGCGCCGCAGTTGTTCCACCGGCGGCTCGTCCCGGTGGGGCCGACCAACCTCGCCGTGCCCGACCGGGTCACCATCGACGGAATCCCGTACCGCGTGCCGGTCTCCCCCGGCTACGGGATGTGGCGTGCGGACCCCGACGAGGCCCGGACCCGACCGCTGCCCGGCACCAGCTACGCGCGCGGCACCTACTTCCTGCCCCGGTCCGGGCCGACACAAAGCACCAGTTGCACCGGCTCCTTCCAACGGCTGCTGCTGCATCCGGTCTACCTGGCCGAGCCGACCCCGGTGGACCGGGTCTGCGTCGAGGTGACCACGGCGGGCACCGGCGTGGTGCGGCACGGGGTGTACGCACACGATCCGGCGACGGGCCGGCCCGCCACCCTCGGTCCCATCGCGGACTTCGGTAGCCTCCCCGTCACCTCCGCCGGAGTGCAGGAATCGGTCCTGAGCACGCCCGTGACGCTGCCCGCCGGCTGGCACTGGTACGCCCACGTCTGGCAGGTGACGGGTACCACCGCACCCGCCCTGCGGACCAACGCCGGCGCCGGCACGTCGCTGAACATCGGCGCCAACTCGTCGGCGATGACCGGAGACCGGTTCGGTTACGAGGTGACGGGCACGATCGGTGCGCTGGGCATGATCACCGTCGCCGGAGTCCACCAGTTCCCACCGCCGCGCATCGCGTACCGGCGTGCCTGACCACCCTGCCCCGCCCTGGGCGGCTACGCCGGCTCAGGCCCTCGGCCCGGCCGGGGTCACCCCGTAGATCCGCTTCATCGCCTCGTGCTTGGCCGGGACCGGCAGGTGCCCGATGCCCAGCGACTTCGCCTGTAGACGCTTGAGATACTCGTCGGTGCTGCGCAGCGGTCGCGCGGGCACCCCGGCGGCGACCGTGTTGTCCGGGATGTCGCGGGTGACGATCGATCCCGCTCCGATCACGCACCGGTTTCCAATGGTGACCCCCGCCAGGATCATCGACCTCATGCCGATGTAGACGTCGTCGCCGATGGTGATCGGCGCCGTCCAGTCCAGGTCCGGGTACTCCTTGCGGAGGATCAGTGTCCCGCCGTCATGGGTGACGAACTGCACCTCGGAGGTGATGTAGACGTTGTCCCCGATGGTGATGAGCCACGGCTCCGAGCCGAACATCGCCCGGTTGACACCGTAGAACCTGACCCGTCCGTTCAGGTTGACGCCAAGGGACCTGACGAACGCCTCGGGGTCGCGGGAGGCGGCCAGGTGGTCCCGCACCCTCCGGACGTAGGTACGAACGCGACTGGGCACCTGCTGTCCTCGCTCATCTGACCCGGCTGCTACCGAAAACCCGGACCTGTGCAAATCGACCCGGCCATACCAGGCAACGAGCCGGCCCGGTACCGGGTGACGTGGCGGTGGCCGGCTGCCAGCCGGCTCAACCGCAGAACCGGCGGGCGTGATCCAGCACATTGGGTTCCCGGACCTCCCGCCGCCACTGCCGGTACCGCCGCCCGGCAGTCTGTTTCGCCGCAGCCCGCTCGCCGACCGGACGATCGGCGAGCCGGTCGAGCACCGCGCTGAGCCGGGCCGCCGTCACGGGATGAACCACCACTCCCCCGGCGTCGGCGATCAGTGCGCTGAACGGTGTCGCGTCGGAGCAGACGACCGGGCAGCCGGAGGCGAGGCTCTCCAGGATGACGTGGCCGTAGTTCTCCCCGAGGGTCGGGAAGAGAAAGGCGTCGTACCGGCTGAAGGTGGGCATCACCTCGTCCGCGGCGAGCTCACCGCGGTACCGGACCCGGACGTGCTCGGGCATCGCCGTGACGAGGCTGCGGCAGCGCGCCCAGTACTGCTCGTCCTCCCGTGGCCCGAAGATGTCGAACTCCATCGGACGGGTCACCACCGTCATCGCCTCGAGCGCGGTGGTCAGGTTCTTCATCGGTGAGATGCGACCGACGAAGACCAACCGCAGCGGCCCGTCGGGCACGACGACCGGCGGCGCCGGCCGGTCCGGGATCGGGCACTCGTTGCCGTTCACCATCACCTGTGCCCAGGGCACGTTCGCGCGGATCTGGTTCTCCTCCAGCCAACTGCACGCCTGCCAGCGCACGCCGAGCCGGCGCAGCAGCGGGGCCCACATCGCCAGGAACAGCCGCTTCTTGTACGTCTTGATGGCGAGGGCACCCGGTGACAGTTCACCACGCGGAGCGAGCAGGATCGCCCGCACACTCACCAGCCGCAGCGCCACCGCCAGGATCGGCAGGACCGAGAAGAGCGACCAGAGGCTGTTGAGGTAGAGCAGGTCGACCGGTTGGGACCGGATCTGCCGGACCAGCCGGGCCCAGTGCCGTGGCGCGAACGGGTCGAGATAGAAAACGGCGGAGCGGTCGTCGCGCCGCACCAGCCGCCCGGACAGTCCGGGATAGGGTACGGACGCGCGAAGGTCGCGATCCCGAGTGACGAGCGTGACGTCCAGATCGTCCGGCAGGGTGTCCAGGATGAAGCGCAGCGAACGGATCGGCCCGCCACCGCGAAAGCCGGGCTCGAACACGCCAGCGGTGGCGACAACCCGGTATCCGGCGGCCGGCCGGGCCGATGCCGGTGGCGCCTCGACACCTTCGGGGTGACGGGCCTCGGTCAGCTCATTCACGTACGACTCACCTTTACTTGCCGGCGCGGGTCGGCACCCACGTCGTACCCGCAACGCGTCAGGATGTGGCGAGAGCGTGCTCGACGGCAGCGGCTCGCATGTGACGTCCGGAGTCGGCGGAGCTGTCGCTCGCGGCCCTCGGGCGCTCGGCCGTCGCCCGGCCGTCACCACCGGCCCTTCACGGCGGTTCAGATGACGGAGTGCCGCCAGGATTCCCCGAAGCGGAGGTGTGACGGTTGACGACCGACGTAGTGATCGTAGGAGCGGGAGGAATGGGCCGTGAGGTATATGGGGTAATTTGTCTGCTCAACCGCTTGGCCACCGGCCTCCCCAGGTGGCGGGTGCTGGGCTTCGTCGACGATTACCCCGACCAGTCGCACGTCGACCTCGTCCACCGCCTCGGCGTTCCGTTCCTCGGATCGAGCCACTGGCTGGCCGGTCAGCCGACCACCACCCACGTCGCTCTCGGCGTCGGGCAGCCGCGGCTGCGCCGCGAGACCGACCAGGCGATCGCCCGGTACGGCCTACCGGCCGCCACCGTGGTGCATCCGGCCGCCGAGGTCGGGCCGGACTGCGTGCACGGGGAGGGACTGTTCGCTGCCGGTGGGGCCCGGGTGACGACCAATGTGGTTCTCGGCCGGCACGTGCATCTCAACCAGAACTGCACAGTGGGTCACGACGCCGTGCTCGGCGACTACGTCTCCGTCAACCCCCTCGCCGCCGTCTCCGGCTACTGCCGGCTGGCGGAGGGCGTGATGGTCGGTACCACCGCGGCCGTCCTGCCGAAACTGACGGTCGGGCGGGACGCCGTCGTCGGCGCGGGTGCGTGCGTCACCCGGGACGTCGCCGACGGCGTCGTGGTGACGGGCGTACCGGCCCGACCGGCGCGCCGCTCAGCGGCGGATGCCGGCCCAGTCGTGGTGGCGGCGCACCGTCGACAGGATGAAGTCGACCACCCGGCGTGAGGTGTCCGGCACCTGGTAGTCGAGTGGGCAGGTGACCGACCCGGCGGCGACCTGGGCCACCTGCACCCGGATGGCCTCCACCACACCGCCCGGGTCGAGACCGGTCATCACGATCGAACCCGAGTCGAGCGCCTCCGGGCGCTCGATCGACTCCCGCAGGGTCACCGCCGCGAACCCGAGTATCGCCGCTTCCTCACTCACGGTTCCGCTGTCGGAGAGGGTGCACCGGGCATGGCGTTGCAGGGTCACGTAGTCGAAGAAGCCGAACGGCTCGTGGAAGGCCACACCGTCGAGGTGCAGCCCGTCGGCGGCGAGCGCCTCCAGCCGTTTGCGGGTACGCGGATGCGTGGAGACCAGCAGCGGCAACCGCCACTCGTCCCGTACGGCCCGTAGGCAGTCCAGCAGCCGACGCAGCCGGTCCGGATGGTCGACGTTCTCCTCCCGGTGCGCGCTGACGACGAAGTAGCCGCCCGGTTCGAGTTCGAGTTGCGCGAGCACTTTGGACCGCTCGATCTGCGGCCGGTAGTGGTCGAGCACCTCGCGCATCGGTGAGCCCGTGTGCAGGATGCGACGCGGATGCAGTCCTTCGGCAAGCAGGTTGCGGCGCGCGTGTTCGGAGTAGACCAGGTTGAAGTCCGAGACGTGGTCGACCAGACGACGATTCGTCTCCTCCGGGACGTTCAGGTCGAAGCAGCGGTTACCGGCCTCCATGTGGTACACCGGCACCTTCATCCGACGGGCGATGAGCGCCGAGATCGCGCTGTTGGTGTCGCCGAGCACCAGCAGCGCGTCCGGGCGTAGCTCCGCGATGGCCTTCTCCGTGCCGACCAGAACGCCGCCGAGCAGGCTGGCGAGCGAGCGGGTCTCGGCACGTAGGAAGAGATCCGGTGGCCGGACCTCCAACTCGGTGAAGAAGACGTCGGACAACGCGGGATCCCAGTTCTGCCCCGTGTGCACCAACGTGTGGTCAACGGTGCGGTCGAGGGCGTCGATCACTCGGGCCAGCCGGATGATCTCCGGTCTGGTGCCGACAACGGTCATCACCCGGGTCACGTGTCGCCTCCTGGTCGCTGTTCGGTCATCGGTCTCACGGTGTGCGTCCCTGCGGCGGCACCCGGTGCGACGAATCGCGGACCACCCGCCGGACCTGGTCGAGCACGCTGATCGACGCCCTGCCCGCCCGCCACCGCCGGTAGGCCGCACCCGCGGCGACCCGGGCCGCCTGCCGCTGCTCCGGCGAGGCGGCGGCCACCCGGGTGACGAGCTCCGCCAACGCCGTCGCGGTCAGCTCCGGGAGGACCAGGCCGCCGCCGTCACGCAGCACCGCGGTCCACGGTGTCCGGTCCGAGCAGAGCACCGGACAGTACGCCGAGAGGCTCTCGGCGATGGCGTTGCCGAAGTTCTCCCCCCTGGTCGGCAGCACGAACGCGTCGTAGCGGGAGAAGGTCGGGCGGACCTGGTCGGGCAGCAACTCGCCCCGGTAGTTGACGACGACCGAGGCCGGCAGCGCGTCCAGCAGGTCCCGGCAGCGCCGCCAGTACGCCGGATCCTCGACCGGACCGTAGATGTCCAGCAATACCGGCACCGGCACGAAGGCCAGCGCGGCGAGCACGAGGTCGAGATTCTTCATCGGCGATATCCGCCCGATGAAGACCAGCCGCGCACGGTCGGCGCTGAACAGCTCGGCCGGTGGCGGTTCCGGTTCGGGGCCGCTGGCGACGGCGACGACGCCGATCCGCGCCCGGGGCAGCACCCGCTGGATGTCCGCGGCCTCGATCGGCGTGGTGGCGTGCCACAGGACCCGCGGACCGAGCAGCACCCATCGCCAACCGGCCAGGAAGATCCGTTTACGGATCCGGTGCAGCCCGAGAGCGGCCGCGCCGAACTCGCCCCGGGGGGCCACCAGGATGCGTCTGGTGCGCAGCAGGCCGAACCGGGCCGCGACGATGGGAAGAATCGAGAACACGGACCAGACGCTGTTCACGTAGAGCAGGTCGAACCGCACCTTGCGCAGCGAGCGCCACAGCGATCGCCAGTGCCCCAACCGACGGACGCCGAGATAGAAGACCCTGGTACGGCCGACCCGGGTCCATCGGCCGGAGAGCCCTGGGTAGGGATCGCGGCAGCCGAGATCGCGGTCCCGGGTGAGCATCGTCGTCTCGATGTCCTCACTGGCCGCTTCGAGCACGTCGGAAATGGACCGCACCGGACCTCCGGCGCGCCATCCGGGAGCGAAGTAGCCAGCGGTGACAAGAACGCGGAATTTGTTCTCGTTGTTCGTCGCCAGCAGTTCTCCGACGTCCGCCGCGGGGGTGGTTTCGCCGGCCATCCTCGCTCCTCGCTCGCGACACAGGATCGAGTGAGACAACGATCGGAGGCCCGATGAGTGACTCGGAAATGGCGCGCCGAGAAATTCACCGCCAGTACCCGAAACCCCACGATCGGCCGTCCCGGATCAGATATAAGGAACGTGCACAAGAATGTACGCAGCAGGAGAGGGAAATCCATGTCGCGAGTGGCGCTCGTATCCGGCATCACCGGTCAGGACGGCAGTTACCTGTCGGAATTCCTGCTCGACAAGGGATACACGGTGCACGGCATCAAACGTCGGTCGTCCTCGTTCAACACCGAACGGATCGATCACGTCGACGTCCACCCACGAAGCCGCGACGCCCGCCTGTTCCTGCACTACAGTGACCTGTCCGATCCGGCCTCGCTGACCGCGCTGATCCGGGACATCCAGCCCGACGAGATATACAACCTCGGTGCGCAGTCCCACGTCCGGGTCTCCTTCGACATCCCCGGCTACACCGCGGACGTCACCGGAGTCGGCGCGCTGCGCATGCTGGAGGCGGCCCGGGCGGCCGACGTCGGCTGCCGGTTCTACCAGGCGTCCTCGTCGGAGATGTTCGGCTCCAGCCCACCTCCGCAGCGCGAGGAGACGCCGTTCCATCCACGCAGCCCGTACGCGTGCGCGAAGGTCTACGCCTTCTGGTCGGCGGTGAACTACCGCGAGTCGTGGGACATGTTCTGCGTCAACGGCATCCTGTTCAACCACGAGAGCCCGCGTCGCGGCGAGAACTTCGTCACCCGCAAGATCACCCGGGCGGTGGCCCGGATCGAGGCCGGCATCCAGGACAAGCTCTACCTGGGCAACCTCGACGCGGTACGGGACTGGGGCTACGCACCGGAGTACGTCGAGGCGATGTGGTTGGCCCTGCAGCAGGACCACCCGGACGACTACGTGATCGCCACCGGCGAGGGCCACACGGTACGCGAGTTCGTCGAGGCGGCCTTCGGCCACGTCGGGCTGGACTGGCGGCAGTACGTCGCGACCGATCCCGCGTACCTTCGTCCGGCCGAGGTGGACGCCCTCATCGGCGACTACACGAAGGCACGGCGAGCCCTCGGCTGGGCACCCAAGACCCTCTTCAGCGACCTGGTCCGGGTCATGGTCGACGCCGATCGGCAACTACTCGAGGACGAGCGGATGGGACGACTGGTCCGGGTGGACCGGTGAGGGTCGCCGTCGAAGCCTCGCCGATCCGCCCCGGCCACGCCGCCGGACTCGAAGCCTTCACCTACGGCCTGCTCACCGGCATGGCCGCTGTCGACAACGACTGCGACCTTCGGGTGAACGTCCTGCGCGGCACGCTGGACCAGTGGCGGAGCCAGGTGCCCAGCCCCCGGATCACCTGGACCGAGGTGGCTCAGCCGCTACGCTCCGACAACCCCACCGGCCAGGTACTGCGCCGGTGGACACCGGCACGGCTGCGCAACTCCGTCGTCGTACGCACGGCCGTCAACGCCGTCCGGCAGCGCTCCGTCGTGCGGCACGCCGAGACGGACGCGACGCTTCACCCGGTCCACAGCGCCCCGATCGGCCGGGGCGCGTCCGTCGTCGTCCTGCACGACCTGCGTCATTTCGGCGCCGACTTCCACTCGCCCGGATATGCCGCGGTGATCCGGGAGAACGTCGCCCGCGCGTCGGCGATCGTGGTCACCTGGCCGCACCCGTACCGAGAAGCGTTGCGGCTTTTCCCCGAGGCCGCCGAGCGGACCGTACTCATCCCGACACCGACGTTCCAGCCGGCACCGGAACGCGCGCACGCGCGTCCCGAGCCGGGGCTGCTTGTCTACCCCTCCTCCACCGCGGAACACAAGAACCACATGACCCTGCTGGAGGCGATGGTGCTGCTGCCGGGCTGCCGGCTGATCTGCCCAGGGCCGCTCGTCGAGCCCGAGGCGAGTCGGCTGCTCGCCCGGGCAGCCCGGCCCGACCTGCGTGGACGGGTGTCGTTCCCGGGTTTCGTCAGCCTCGACGAACTGAACGCCCTCTACGCCCGGGCGGACGCCGTGGTGGTGCCTTCGCTGTGGGAGGCGGCGAGCGGCGCGATGCTCGAGGCGTTCAGCTGGGGACTGCCCGTGGCCTGCGCCGACGTCGAGCCGCTGCGGGCCCAGCTGGAGTTCACCCGGGCCGAGGCAACCGTCTTCCGGGCCCGGGAACCACGGTCCCTGGCTGACGCGGTACGGCGGCTGCTCGACGACCGCGAACACTATGCCGCCGCCGCGCGCCGCGCGAACGAGCGCCTGGCCGGCCGCACCTGGGCCGCCACCGGCCGCGACTATCTCGACGTGCTGCGATGGGCAGCGCAGGGCGGATCCGATCCGGTACCACGATCCGCGTTCGCCGCCACCCTCGCCGACCAGGAAGCGTGACGATCAGCATGGACGAGACCTATCCGGTCGCCCGGCCGAGCCTCTCCGAGTTGGAGGAGCGATACGTGCTCGACGCGCTGCGAAGCGGCTGGGTCTCGTCCCAGGGGCCGTACCTGCGCGACTTCGAGGAACGCTTCGCCCGGCGCTGCGCCACCGACGTGGCGCTGGCCACCAGCAACGGTACGGTCGCCCTGCACCTGGTGCTCGCCGCCGCCGGCATCGGACCGGGCGACGAGGTGATCGTTCCCGCGCTGACCTACGTGGCCACCGCCAACGCCGTCGCGTACTGCGGTGCCCGCGCCGTCTGCGTCGACGTGTCGGCGCAGACCTGGTGCGTCGACCCCGAGGCGGTACGCGCCGCGATCGGACCGCGCACCCGGGCCGTCATCGCCGTCGACCTGTACGGTCATCCGGCCGACTACCCCGCACTGCGCCAGCTCTGCCGCCAACACGGGCTGCTCCTGGTGGCCGACGCGGCGGAGTCGTTCGGCGCCACCCTCGACGACCGCCCCACCGGCTCGTTGGCCGACGCCACCACCTTTTCCTTCTTCGGCAACAAGGTGATCACCTCCGGCGAGGGTGGCTGCGTGACCACCTGCGACACGGCGCTGGCCGACCGGATGCGGTTGCTGCGCAACCAGGGCATGGATCCGCAACGGCGGTACCACTTCCCCGTACTGGGCTACAACTACCGGCTGACGAACCTGGGTGCCGCGCTGCTCTGCGCCCAGCTCGACAGGGCCGACGACATCATCGCCCGGCGCCGGCGGGTGATCGCACGGTACGAACAGGAGTTGGCCGACGAGGCTCTGCTGACGCCGCAGCCGGTCGCGGCGGGGGTACGGCGGGCACCGTGGATGGCCTCGTTCCTGGTCGGCCCGGAGGGCGACGAGTTCCTCCGCGACGCGCTGGCCCGCGCCCTCGACCGGGTGGGCGTGGAGACCCGCCCCTTCTTCGTGCCCGTCTCCGAGCTGCCCGCGCACCACGATCCCGCAGCGGTCGTCCCGGTGGCTCGGGACCTCAGCCGCCGGGGCATCAACCTGCCCACCTACGCGGACCTGGACGATCCCGGGGTCAAGACAGTCGTCGAACGCCTCCGTGGGGTGCTGGCCACCGTCAGCCGCGCCGCGCCGTGACGCGGCCCCGCCGAGGCTGGGCCGTCGTCGCGGTTACCGGGTCGGCGGGACCGCGGGGCGGAGCCGTCCTGGTGCCCGCGCCCAGGAGCAGCAGGTAGCTGCCTGCCCAGGCGACGGCGCTGACCAGGGCGAGCACCACAAGCGCGCCGGCCGCTCCGGTGGCTCCGAACAGGACCGCCCCGGCCACCACCACGGGGACGCGAAGCACCCCCAGCACCAGTCCGAGGGTGACCGCCCGCCGGCTCGCCCGCTCGATCCGCAGCCCAGCGAAGCCGACGGCGGCCGGCACGGCGAGCAGGCTCTCCAGCGCGAGCAGCGGCAACAACTCGCGGGCCAGCGTCCAGTTCGCCCCGAGCAACGTCGTCCCGATCGAATCGGGCAGCAGGGCCACGGCCACGGTCATCGGCAGCAGTCCGGCGACGACGAGCAGCACGATCCGGCCGGCGGCCCGGGTCCGGACCGAACGGGACTCCGCCCGGGTTCGGGCGAGGTGCGGCACCATGAGGGTCGCCGCCGTCGAGTGCACCAGGTTCGCCGGCCCCAGCAGGGTCCGTCCGGCACTGAGCGCCCCGACCACAGCGGTACCGGCGAAGGCGGCCACCCCTGTCAGGGCGAGCTGCGCCGACCCGGTGGTCAGCAGGAACTGCGCGCCGAAACCCGCGGCGACTCTGGTTTCGTCCCGCCCGGCCCGCCACGCCGGCAGCACCGCGTACCGACGTCGCGTCGCGACCACAACGCCGATGGCCGCTCCCCCGAGCGCCCAGACTCCGAAGACGACAGGCGCGTCGACGAGGCGTAGCAGGCCGGGTACCACGACGACCACGGTGAGCACCGCCCAGGCCGCCTCCTGGCTCAACGCCGCCCTGGGTGCACCGATGCCGACGGCGATCGCCTTGGTGTAGTCGTAGATCACCAGTCCGGGTAGCGCGAGACCGGCGAGCGTCAGGTACCCGAGGTCGTGGGCCAGCCCGACGCCGCAGAGCAGGATGCCGCCGGCCACGCCGAGCAGGCTCACTCGGCCGGCGGCTGACGCCGCCCCGTCTCCTGCCGCCAGCACCGTGTCGGTCACCATGCTGCGCGCCAGCCCGGAACCGAGTACGTAGAACGAGAACGCCAGGGCGAACTGACCCAGGCCACTGGCCGATTCCAGCCGGGCCACGGTGACCGCCACGAGGAAGTTCCCGAGACCGGACAGCCCCACGACGAGCAGGGCGAACAGTGCCCGCCGGCGCGGACGCGGGATCGTCGCGACGCGCTCGCGTCGGTCGGCCGGTGCCGTCACCGCACCGTACCCGCCACCCCACGCCCGCGGCCCGCGGCGTGTCGCGGCTCGGTCCGGAAGCTCACTCGCGTCAGCCACAACAGCACGAAGACGGGGATTCCCGAGGTCACGTGTTGAAGGAAGCCGATCGAGGAGTCGGGGTAGGTGTTCGACCAGAGCAGGGGTCCGGACAGCACCAGGCAGAACAGGATCAGGCGGCCCGGCCCCGGAACACCCCGCCAGCGCAGCAGCACCGCCGCCACGGCGGCCCAGAAGGCGTGCACGACCACCACACCGATCGCGCCGTTGAAGAACCAGATGTTGCCGAGCAGCAGAAATGTGTAGGCCGAGGTGGGACCGCCGCCGAGAAACTGGTTGATCTGCTGGCCGGTGGAGATGGCGGGCCGGTCCGGATCCAGCAGCCGGGGAACCAGCCCGTACCGCAGGTAGTCCGCGGGCCCCGGCTGGCCGAGGTCGACCGGTACCTCGATGTCCGCCACGACGGTGAGCTGGCTGTCCACCCGCAGCCGGTCGGCGGCGCTGATGTGGCTGTCCACCGCGATGCCCCGCTCCTCCCGCAGGGCGTTGCGGTACTCGAAGGTGGCCGGCCAGGCGAGGAACAGCACCACCGCGCAGGCGGCCAGGTTCCGCATGCGGAAGATCCCGCAGAGCGCCCCGGCGCCGGCCACGAAGAACACGAGGGCGAACAGCGGCGCCGTGACGGCGGTCAGCGCGACGACCAGCACCTGCGCGGCGACCAGCACGGCGAGCCAGCCGTACAACTTCGCCTTCGACAGGCGCCCGCTGAGGTGACTGGCGACAAGCAACGCGAAGCCGATCGCACCCCAGCCGGTGAAGAGCGTGGTCAGCGCGGCGAGCGGGGTGCTGGGCAGATCCCCGGCCACCTGGGCGGTGATCGTGCCCCGGCCGAGGTAGGCACCGAGCAGATTGGCCAGGACGCTGGTGATGGCGACCAGCCGAGCCACCGGGTAGATGTGCGGGTAACGGACGCAGGATCGCGAGATGCCCTCGCGCCAGCGCGGGGCCGGACGACCGAACAGCAGACCGACCGTCTCCACCGAGGCGCTGCCGAGCACGGCGAGCCCGACCAGCGACACGATGAATCCGGTCTGCGGGTTCTCGTGGAACGCCGCCATCGGCAGGATGAAGATCGCATAGGGGACGAGGACGAAGGCGGTGACCGGATAGCAGCGCAGCAGCCGACCGATCAGTTCCCGCCCACCACGCGAAGGAGAAGTCCACGCCGACGGGCCGACCCGCTCCTCGATCACGCCGCCCCCGAGAGCAGGACCCAGGAGCTGACCATCGGTTTGCCCCCCTCGTCGTCGTCGCCCGCCTCATGGGCAACGAGCGACGCACACTGGCGAAACGCCTCGACGGGAAAATCGGCACCAACAGGAGCAGGCGTTCCGGGGGGGCGGCCGCGGTCGCCCCGGTACGCACCGCCTCCAGGACAGATCCGAATTCCGCTCGAAACAGAAATGCGAGCCTTTCCCGGATGCGGATACCGGAGCCGATCGAGCGGATCCAAAAACGTGAAAAACAAAATCCGAGTCCTCCTGTTCCGCTAAGTAGTTAGGGGACGTGCGTGGCCCTTGACCTGCCGTAGGTCACCCTCGGCCACGAACAGGACAGGGGAGCCGTACATGCCACCTGAAATTCAGCGCGCCGAGCCGACGAATTCGCCATCCCCGGGACGCGCTAGGGTGAGCAGGCGTCGTACCGCAATTTTCCTCGGCGCCGACACCCTCGCCTGGGTCGGCGGGTTCACGGTCGCCGGGTGGGCGAGGTACGAGCAGGTTCTCACCGCGGAACAGACGACGAACGCGGTGGTCCTCGGTGTCGCGGCCGCCGTGCTGCACATCGGGGTCAGCGCCCTGCGACGGATCCACTCCGGCCGACAGCCACTCGGTAGCCTGGAGGAGGTCCGTGGCCTCGCGGGCACCACGGCCACGACGGCGGCCGCGGTCCTGGTCGCCCTGCTGGCGCTCAGCCAGCGTCCGGTACCCGCCAGCACTCCCGTGGTGGGCGGGGCCCTGGCCCTGCTGCTGATGCTCAGCTTCCGTCTCCTGCACCGGCACCGACGGGACCGGGCGATGCGCCCGGATGCCCGTTCGGCGACTCCGGTGCTGCTCTTCGGGTTGGGCGAGGCCGGCCAGGGGCTCGTACGCGCGATGCTCAGCGATCCCAAGGGCCGCTACCTGCCGGTCGGCGCGCTTGACGACGACCCGGACAAGCGGGACCTGCGTATCGCCGGTGTTCCGGTCCTCGGCGGTCGGCACGACCTCGCCGACGCGGTCAACCGGACCGGGGCGACCGCGCTGATCTTCTCGGTGGCGAATGCCGACGCCATGTTGATCCGGGAGATCCGGGAGGCCACCCTCCGTACCGGCGCCGCATTCAAGATCCTTCCACCGGTACGGGAACTGGTGGACCACCGCATCACCGTCCGGGACGTACGCGACGTACAGATCAGTGACCTGCTTGGCCGGCGCCAGGTCACTGACGATCTGACCCTGGACGACAACGGACTCACCAATCGGCGGGTGCTGGTCACCGGCGCCGGTGGCTCCATCGGCTCGGAGTTGTGCCGCCAGATCATGCGGGCCAACCCCGGTGAGCTGATGATGCTGGATCGCGACGAGTCGGCGTTGCACGGCCTGCAGATGTCGCTGACCGGCCGCGCCTTGTTGGACGGTCCCGAACTGATCCTCGCCGACCTGCGTGATGACGAACGCGTCCGGCGCATCATGCGGGAACGTCGCCCCGAGATCGTCTTTCACGCCGCCGCGTTGAAGCACCTGACGCTGCTGGAACGCCACCCCGGCGAGGCGGTCAAGACCAATGTCTGGGGAACGCTCACCGTTCTGGACGCCTGCCGCGACGTGGCGCGCTTCGTCAACATCTCCACCGACAAGGCGGCCGACCCGATCAGCGTGCTCGGCTACTCGAAACGCATCACGGAGATGTTGACCGCACATGCCGCGGCCGCCTACCCGGGCACCTTCCTCAGTGTCCGGTTCGGCAACGTGCTGAGCAGCCGGGGATCGGTGGTGACCGCCTTCCAACGACAGATCGAGGCCGGGCAGCCGCTGACCGTCACCCACCCCGACGTGACCCGGTACCTGATGACGGTGCAGGAGGCCGTGCACCTGGTCCTGCAGGCGGCGAACATCGGCCGGGACGGTGAGGCCCTGGTGCTGGACATGGGCGAACCGGTACGCATAGACGACATCGCGCGCCGGATGGTCGAACAGGCGGCCAGTCCTGTCGAGATCATCTACACCGGGCTGCGGCCCGGCGAGAAGCTGCACGAGGACCTGCTGGGTCGCGGCGAGTCCGACCACCGGCCGCTGCACCCACTGATCTCGCACGTCAAGGTCCCCGTTCTGGACCCCTTCGAGGTCAGCGGACTGGACCCGTTCGACGAGCCCGCCAAGGTCATCGACCAGCTCGCCCGCCTCTGCGGCATCCTTCCCGGCACGACGGTCAACCAGAAGGCGGGGATACCGCTCGCCCGTTGACCACGGCCGCACCGCCGGCCCTTTCCGGCCAGAGAACGGACCGGCGGTCCGACCGTCTGACGACATCAGGATGATCTATCTATTGACACCTATCGCACACCCGGCGAGGCTCGCGCCCAGTAGTCCTTCGATCGAGGGGGCAGGATGAGGCGCACACCGCTGGCGATCGCCGGCGTGTTCACTCTGGTCGGTGCGCTGGTGCTGACCGCACCGGCGAGCGCACGGCCGCCGTCCGACCCGGGCGGCGGCGACGGCATGGAGGTGTATGTCGGCACGGTCGATCCCGCGCAGTTGCACCAGTTGCGGGAGGCCGGTGTCGACGTCGGGCACGGCACAACGCCCGACCAGTCCGGTAAGACGGAGATCGAGACGGTACTCAGCCGGGCGCAGGCCGACCGGCTGGCCCGCAAGGGCGTCGATCTGAAGGTCAAGAAGGTACGCGGCAAGGACGCCTCGCGGGTGCTGCGGGAGCAGAGCGCGGCGGGCTGGCGGGCCTTCCGGTCGTACAGCGAACCCGGCGGCATCCGCGACGAGATCACCGCTACCGCGGCCCGCTATCCGAAGCTGACGAAGGTGCAGAGCATCGGTCGGTCGGCCCAGGGCAAGCCGATCCTCGCGATCAAGGTCACCAAGAACGCGACGAAGACCAGGGACGGCAAGCGGCCGGCGGTGCTCTACGGCGGCACCCAGCACGCCCGGGAGTGGATCACGCCGGAGATGACCCGCCGGTTGATGCACCACGTGCTGACCAGCTACGGCTCCGACCGGGAGATCACCCGGTTGGTGGACACCACCGAGCTGTGGTTCATTCCGGTGCTCAACCCGGACGGCTACGACCACACCTTCACGCCCGGCAACCGGCTGTGGCGCAAGAACCTGCGCGACAACAACGGCGACGGCCAGATCACCGGGGCCGACGGCGTCGACCTGAACCGTAACTTCAGCTACAAGTGGGGCTACGACAACGAGGGTTCCTCGCCGGATCCGGCCAGTGACACCTATCGCGGTCCCGGTCCGAACTCGGAGCCGGAGACGAAGGCGCTCGACGGCCTGTTCAAGCGGATCAGGTTCGAGTTCTTCGTCAACTACCACTCGGCTGCCCAGTTGCTGCTCTACGGCGTCGGCTGGCAGGTGGCCACGCCCACCCCGGACGACGTGATCTACGAGGCGATGGTCGGCGACGACGCCAACCCGGCGGTGCCCGGCTACGACCCGGACATCTCGGCCGAGCTGTACACCACGAACGGCGACACGGACAGCCACGCCACGGTGCGCTACGGCACGCTGGGCTTCACTCCGGAGATGTCCACCTGCCAGGCGGCGGCCGAGTCGGACCCGGACGACCAGTGGCTGCCGGAGGACTGCGTCAGCGGCTTCATCTTCCCCGACGACGAGAAGCTGATCGCCGCCGAGGTGGCCAAGAACATCCCGTTCGCGCTGTCGGTGGCGAAGTCGGCCCACCAGCCGGACGACCCGGTCTCGGTGGTCGGCCGCAGCACCCCGGACTTCGTGGTGGACGCCTTCGACGTGTCGTACGGCCGGACCCAGCACGTCGCCGCGATCACCCGCCGCTCGTTGAAGAACGTCAAGCTGAACTGGTCGATAAACGGGGGCCGGACGAAGTCCACCCGGGTCCGCGAGTGGCGCGGCGGTGAACGCTACGGCGACACCCACGACGACTACTACGCCGAGCTGCGCGGCAAGGTCACCGGTGCCCGGCCCGGCGACCGGGTGCAGGTGTGGTTCACCGCGACCAGACCGGGCCGGGGCAAGGTCAGCAGCGAACGCTTCAGCTACCGGGTGCACGACGACATCGGCGGGGACGTGCTGGTGCTGGCGGTGGAGGACGTGACCGGGCTGAGCCCGGCCCAGGACACCACCACGGCGAAGTACGCCGACGAGATCACCGCCTCGCTGACGGCGGCCGGGCGCAGCAGCGACGTGTACGACTTCGACGCGATGGGGCGTACCGCCCCGCACCACCTGGGGGTGCTGTCGCACTACGACGCGGTGGTCTGGGAGACCGGCGACGACATCATCCTGCGCGAGCCGGGTCAGGTGCCGGGCACCGTGGCGAAGGCGGCGGTGGACATCGAGCTGTCCGTCCGGGACTACCTCAACGAGGGCGGCAACCTGCTGGTCAGCGGCAAGTACGCGCTCTACGCCCAGGCGGCCAACGGATCGTACGGCTACCTGCCGGACGCCCCGCCGGAGTGCACCGACGCCGACGATCCGACCTGCCTGCCGCTGCTGAACGACTTCCAGCAGTACTGGCTGGGGGCGTACAACTACGTCAGCGACGGCGGCACGTCGCCCGACGGGCAGCCGTACCCGGTCCTCGGCGAGGAGGGCCGGTTCGCGGGGTTCACCGGCACGCTCAACGCCGACGGCTCGGCGGGCAACCAGGACCACACCGCGTCGTTCCTGACCACGTCGAGTTTCCTGCCGCCGGCCCAGTTCCCACAGTTCACCAGCTCCGCTCCGGTGGGCTGGGGGCGTCCGGGCGGGGCGCCGTTCGATCCGCGTACCGGCGAGTGGTACCTGTTCAGCGGGCAGTCCGACGAGTCGTACAAGCGACTCACCCGGACGGTGGACCTGACCGGGGCGAGCAGCGGTGAGCTGCGCTTCTACACCTCGTTCGACATCGAGACGAACTGGGACTTCATGTTCGTCGAGGCGCGTGCGGTCGGCACCGACGACTGGACCACGCTGCCGGACGCCGGGGGCCTGACCACCCAGGAGACCGGGGACAGTTGCGCCTCCGGCTGGGTGGCTCAACTGCACCCGTTCCTGGCCCACTACCAGGGCGAGGACTGCTCACCGACCGGCAGCACCGGCCAGTGGCACGCGGCGACCGGCAGCTCCAACGGCTGGAAGGAGTTCGTGGCCGACCTGTCCGGGTACGCGGGCGGGCAGGTGGAGGTCTCCATCAGCTACGCCAGCGACTGGGCCACCCAGGGTCTCGGCCTGTTCGTCGACGACACCCGGGTCGTGGTCGACGGAGCCACCGTCGCCGAGACGTCATTCGAGACGGACCTCGGTGGCTGGACGGTGGCCGGCCCGCCGGCCGGGTCCGCCCCGGCGGCCAACGACTGGTCGCGTAGTCAGCAGGCGTTCGAGGAGGGGTCGGCGGTGGTCACCCCGGACACCGTCTACCTGGGCTTCGGGCTGGAAGGGCTGGCACCGGCGGCCCGCGACGACCTGGTCGCCCGGTCGCTGAGCCACCTGACCGGTCGACCGCGCCGGTAACCGCGGTCCAGGGCGCGCCGGCGGTGGGACTCCGCCGGCGCGCCTTGCCGCGTACCGGCATGACGGGCGTGCGGACTGTGATGAGCTGTGGGTATGGACCGCATCCGGCTCGGGCTGGTGCTGCACCCCACCCGGGACGTGTCCCCGGTGGTGGACACCATCGCCGCCTGGGCCGAACGGCACCAGGTGGAGCTGACGGTACGCGAGCAGGACCGGCAACGGGTGCCCGAGTCGGTCCGCCCGGTACCGGAGGACCAGCTCACCACCGGAGCGGACCTGCTGGTCAGCATCGGCGGGGACGGCACCATGCTGGGCGCGCTGCGGGCGGCCGTACCGGACCCGAAGCCGGTGCTCGGCGTACATCTCGGCAAGCTGGGGTTTCTGGTGGAGGTGGAGCCGCCGGAGCTGCCGGCGGCGCTGGACCGGCTGCTGGCCGGCGAGTACACCGTCGAGTCGCACAGCTGTCTGGCCTGCGACGTGTGCGGCGACGACGTGGTCGCGTTCAACGACATCGCGCTGATCCGCCGCCCCGGTCAGGGCTTCGTCACCGCGACCCTGGCGGTGAACGAGCAGCAGTACGGCTACTACCGCTGTGACGCGCTGGTGGTGAGCACCCCCAGCGGGTCGACCGCCTACAGTTACGCCGCCGGCGGGCCGCTGATCTCCCCCGCGACGCGCGCCGTGGTGGTCACCCCGAGCGCGCCGATGTCCGGCATCTCGCGATCGGTGGTGCTCTCCTCCGACGAACGGGTCCGGTTGGAGCTGCGCCCCGGGTCCGCCCCGGTCGCGATCGAGGTGGACGGCCAGGTGATCCGGGACGGGTCGACCTCCGGTGCGGTGGACATCGGCTACCGCACCGACGCGGGCCTGGTGGTCCGCCTCGACCCGGCCCGCTACCAGGAACGCAGTCAGCTCAAGCTGAGCCTGCTCGACCTGCCGCTGCTGCCGGAGCAGCTCCGCGAGTTGCTCCCCGAGAATCTGCGCCGCCAGCTCGGCCGCCGCGAACAGCCCCCACCGCGCTGAGCTGCCGGTGTGATGCGGTCAGGCGTTGTCGAGGACGTCGGTGACCAGGGCCTGGGCCTCCTGCTGCACCCGAGCCAGGTGCTCGGGTCCCTGGAAGGACTCGGCGTAGATCTTGTAGACGTCCTCGGTGCCGGACGGGCGGGCGGCGAACCAGCCCGACTCGGTGGTCACCTTCAGCCCGCCGATCGGGGCGCCGTTGCCGGGTGCGGTGGTCAGCGTGGCGGTGATCGGTTCGCCGGCCAGTTCGGTGGCGCGTACCTGCTCCGGGGAGAGCTTGCCGAGCACGGCCTTCTGCTCCCGGGTGGCGGGCGCGTCGATGCGGGCGTACGCGGGTGCGCCGAAGCGATCGGCCAGCTCGGCCCAGTGCTCGCTCGGCGTCCGTCCGGTGCTGCCGATGATCTCGGCGGCGAGCAGGCAGAGCAGGATGCCGTCCTTGTCGGTGGTCCAGGTGCCGCCGTCGCGGCGCAGGAAGGACGCGCCGGCGCTCTCCTCGCCGCCGAAGCCGACCGCGCCGTCCAGCAGCCCGGGCACGAACCACTTGAAGCCGACCGGCACCTCCAGCAGCGGTCGGCCGAGGTCGGCGGCCACCCGGTCGATCATCGAGGAGGAGACCAGGGTCTTGCCGACCGCCGCGTCCGGGCCCCAGTTCCCGCGGGTACGGAACAGGTGGGCGATGGCGACGGCCAGGTAGTGGTTCGGGTTCATCAACCCGGCGTCGGGGGTGACGATGCCGTGCCGGTCGGCGTCGGCGTCGTTGCCGGTGGCCACCTGGTACTCGGCGCGGCGGGCGATGAGCGAGGCCATCGCGTTCGGCGACGAGCAGTCCATCCGGATCTTGCCGTCGCCGTCGAGGGTCATGAACCGCCAGGTCGGGTCGACCGTCGGGTTGACCACGGTCAGGTCGAGCCGGTGCCGGTCGGCGATCTCGCCCCAGTAGTCGACGCTGGCGCCGCCGAGCGGGTCGGCACCGACGCGCACCCCGGCGGTGCGGACCGCGTCGAGGTCGAGCACCGCCGGCAGGTCGTCGACGTAGCGGCCGAGGAAGTCGTACGTGTCGGTGGTGTCGGCGGCGCGGGCCCGCGCGTACGGGACGCGGCGCACCTCCTTGAGCCCGGCGGCGAGGATCGCGTTCGCGCGGTCCTGGATCCACTTCGTGACGTCGGAGTCGGCCGGACCGCCGTGGGTGGGGTTGTACTTGAACCCGCCGTCGTCCGGCGGGTTGTGCGACGGGGTGATCACGATGCCGTCGGCGAGCGCCCCGGTGCGTCCCCGGTTGTGGGTGAGGATGGCGTGCGACACCGCCGGGGTGGGGGTGTAGCCGTCGCGGCTGTCCAGCAGCACGGTGACGTCGTTGGCGGCGAGCACCTCCAGGGCGTCGACCGCCGCCGGGGTGGACAGCGCGTGGGTGTCCCGGCCGAGGAAGAGCGGGCCGTCGACGCCCTGCTCCCGGCGGTAGTCGCAGAGCGCCTGGGTGACGGCGAGGATGTGGTCGGAGTTGAAGGCGTTGCGCAGGCTCGACCCGCGGTGCCCGGAGGTGCCGAAGGAGACCTGCTGCGCCGGGTCGGCCGGGTCGGGATGCTCGCTGTAGTAGGCGGTCACCAGCCGTGGTACGTCGACCAGGTCGGCGGGCTCGGCGGGCTGGCCGGCACGGGGATGACTGCTCAAGGCTGTACTGACCTTTCGTTCGCGACTGCCGGGCTCCGCTGCGCTGCACTCCTCGCGCTCACGGCTCCACCTTCTGTCCTTTGCCGATGACCACGATGCCGTTGTCGGAGACCGTGTAACGCTGCCGGTCCCGTTCCAGGTCCACCCCGATCTCGGCGCCCTCGGGCACGTAGACGTTCTTGTCGAGGATGGCCCGGCGGATGACCGCGTGCCGGCCGATCTCGACACCTTCCATGAGTACCGAGCCGTCCACGTGGGCCCAGGAGTGGACCTTCACCTTCGGCGAGACGACCGAGTTCTCCACGAGCGAGCCGGAGATCACCGCGCCGGGCGAGACCATCGAGGCGACCGCCCGGCCGACCCGCTCCCCCCACTGGTGCACGAACTTGGCCGGCGGGAACGGCGGCTGCTCGGTGTAGATCGGCCAGTCGAAGTTGTAGAGGTTGAACACCGGGTGGACGTTGATCAGATCCATGTGCGCGTCGTAGAACGAGTCGAGGGTCCCCACGTCGCGCCAGTAGCCGCGGTCCCGGTCGGTGCTGCCGGGCACCTCGTTGTCGCGGAAGTCGTAGACGTTCGCCTCGCCGCGCTCGACGAGCGTCGGGATGATGCTGCCGCCCATGTCGTGCTTGCTGGTCTTGTCGTCGGCGTCGTGTTCGACCGCGTCGATGAGCGCCCGGGTGGTGAAGACGTAGTTGCCCATCGAGGCGTAGATCTCGTCGGGCGCGTCGGGCAGGCCGACGGCGTCGGTGGGCTTCTCCCGGAAGGCGCGGATCCGCCGGCCGTCCTCGCCGACCTCGATGACGCCGAACTGGTCGGCCGTCGACAGCGGCTGCCGGATGCCGGCGACGGTCACCCCGGCGCCGGAGGCGATGTGGTCCTCCACCATCTGCCGGGGGTCCATCCGGTAGATGTGGTCGGCGCCGAAGACGATCACGTAGTCGGGCTGCTCGTCGTAGATCAGGTTGAAGCTCTGGTAGATCGCGTCGGCGGAGCCGGCGAACCACCAGGGGCCACGGCGCTGCTGCGCGGGCACCGGGGTGACGTAGTTGCCGAGCAGCGTCGACATCCGCCAGGTCTTGGTGATGTGTCGGTCGAGGGAGTGGGATTTGTACTGGGTCAACACGACGATCTTCAGATAGCCGGCGTTGGCCAGGTTGGAGAGGACGAAGTCGACCATGCGGTACATCCCGCCGAACGGGACGGCCGGCTTGGCCCGGTCCGTGGTCAGCGGCATCAGGCGCTTGCCCTCTCCGCCGGCCAGGACGATCGCGAGCACCTTGGCAGCCATGAACAGACGCTATCCATACCGCTGCCGGTTCACCACTCGTACGGGACAGTTCCGCGGCCGGGTGCGGCACCGGATTCTGCACTAGGGTGCCGGGCATGACCGACTCCGCACGGCTGCGCGTGGACCTGCTGACCCGGGAGTACCCGCCGGAGGTCTACGGCGGCGCCGGGGTGCACGTCGAGTACCTGGCCCGGGAGCTGCGCCGGATCACCGACGTGCGGGTGCACTGCTTCGGCGCGCCGCGTACCGAGCCGGGAGTTCGGGCGTACGCCGACCCGCCGGCCCTGACCGGGACGAACGCCGCGCTGCGCACCATGGGCGTGGACCTGGAGATGGCCGCCGGGTGTGCCGGCGCAGACGTGGTGCACAGCCACACCTGGTACGCGAACCTGGCCGGACACACCGCGAAGCTGCTGTACGGGGTGCCGCACGTGGCGACCGCGCACAGCCTGGAGCCGCTGCGGCCGTGGAAGGCCGACCAGCTCGGCGGCGGCTACGCGCTCTCCTCGTGGTGTGAGCGCACCGCGTACGAGGCGGCCGACGCGATCGTGGCGGTCAGCGCGGGGATGCGGCGGGACGTGCTGGCCGCGTACCCGTCGGTGGACCCGGACCGGGTGCACGTGATCTACAACGGCATCGACACCGCGCAGTACGCCCCGGATCCGGGCACGGACGTGCTGGCGCGACTCGGCATCGACCCGGCCCTGCCCAGCGTGGTCTACGTCGGGCGGATCACCCGGCAGAAGGGCCTGCCGCACCTGCTGCGCGCCGCCCGCGAGCTGCCGGCGGACACCCAGCTGGTGCTGCTGGCCGGCGCGCCGGACACCCCGGAGATCGCCGCCGAGGTGGAGGGTCTGGTCGCCGAGCTGCGGGCGAGCCGCTCCGGGGTGGTCTGGGTGGCCGAGATGCTGCCCAAGTCCGAGGTGATCCAGGTGCTCACCCACGCCACCGTCTTCGTCTGCCCGTCGGTGTACGAGCCGATGGGCATCGTCAACCTGGAGGCGATGGCCTGCGAGACGGCGGTGGTGGCCACCGCCACCGGCGGCATCCCCGAGGTGGTCGCCGACGGCGAGACCGGCCTGCTGGTCCCGCTCGACCAGGCCGGCCTCGACGGCACACCCGTCGACCCGGCACGCTTCGAGGCCGACCTGGCGGCCCGCCTGAACGAGCTGCTGGCCGCTCCCGAGCGCGCCGCCGCGCTGGGCCGGGCCGGGCGGCACCGCGCCGTCGAACACTTCTCCTGGGACGCCGTCGCCGCCCGCACCCTCGACCTCTACCGCTCCCTGCTCAAGTAGGGCGATCAACCGGCCGGGCTGATCAACTCCAGCTTCGGGAAGTACGTCCGGTAGCGTGTCCCGTCGCGGGTCAGCAGACGGTATCCGCACACGGCCGCATGTGCCCCGATGTAGAAGTCGGCTATCGGCGACCTCTTGGTGCCGCCCTGCGCTCGGTAACTCCCGTACGCCTTGCCCGCGAGGAAGCCGGCCGCATACGGGAGTTCCTCACGAAGGAAGTCACCAGCCGGCAGCGCCTCGTCGAGGTCCTCGATGCGGTCGAAACGGACCGACACCTCGGCGTACACAATGGGGTTGATCACCAGGGCCCCGTTGTCCCGTGCCTCGGCCAGTGACTCGCTGGACCAGTTCGCCCACCGGGCGTCGTCGGTGAGGATGTCGAGCAGCACGTTCGTGTCGACCAGGGTCGTGGCCGAGTCGACGGGCCGGTGCGCGACGGCGCGGAGTCGATCAATCCCCACGCAGCAACTCCATGAGGTCGTCGGTGGACATGCCGGCGGTCTGCTTCGTGCCACCGCGCCCGCGCATGTGCCGCACCAGGCGCTGCCCTCGACTCTCCGCGCCGCTCACCCGGACGATTCGGAGCGCACCGCCGTCCTCGATCACGTCGACCTCGTCACCCTCGTGCAGCCCGTACCGGGCGCGCAGCGCGGCCGGAATTGTGACCTGCCCCTTGCTGTTGAGCCTCATGGCGCCTCCGCGTATCACGTAATACAAACGATACGTGTCAGCCGACGGATACGTCCTTCGAGCATCCGAACAGCACGTACAACCCGGGCGGACCGCTGCTTGAGCGAGCAAGGATCAGGGGCCGGTGGCGCGGATCAGGCCAGGCGGGTGCGTACGACCAGGTCGTGCAGGGCGTCCACGGCGGCCAGGTCGGGTTGGTCGGGCAGGGCCGAGGCGTTCCTGGTCTCCTCCAGGTCGGCGCGCAGCCGAGATACGTCGACGGCGAGTCGCTCGGCGGTGCCCGGGGGCAGTGGCCCGTGCTCGGCCTCCCGCTTGGCGGCGATGAGATCCGGCACGTACGCCAGGCTCTTACCCAGCACGCCGAGGTCCGTCTCCAGGCGGCCGGTGCGCATCAGGTGGATCCCGGTGAGCAGGACCCGCAACGTGTACAGCGCAGGCTTGAGCTTTCCGGTCTGCGCGTACATCCGCTCCTGGGTGGCCGCGAAGCCGAGGTAGTGGTGCGCGTGGTGACGGGTGACAAGTCGCGGTGCCAGGGACACGAGTTCGGCGTGCACCGGGGTGGTCACGACCACCAACGGCGACAACACCTGTTCCAGCACGTACCCGTTGCGGCTGTTCAGCAGCCGGGCGAACTTCAGCAGATCGTGGCTGACCACGTCCAGTTCGACGCCGTCGCGTACGCCGGTGTGCTGCAAGGTGTCCGGTCCGGTGCGCAACCCGACGACCTCCGTCGCCGGCAGCAGGTGCGCGGCGCGAAGGTCCAGGTCGGAGTCGACGGAGGCGAAGCCGTACAGGTGGCGCCGCTGACGGTGGCGAACAGCAGTGGGCGGGGTAGCTCCCGGGCGGCCTCGGCGGCCCACGCCGGCACGTCGACTGTCACTACAGGTTCCTTTCCCGTACGGCGGTGAGCAGCCGGTCCACGGCATGCCGGTCGGGTTGTTCCGGCAGCGTAGTGGTGGCGGCCGCGTCGGCGAGTTCCGCTTGCAGGTCCTCGGCCCAGTCGGTGACCGACTCCCAGGTCAGCTCCCCTCGGCGCACCGCGAGCAACCGGTCACGCAGGTGCCGCACGTCCACCAGGATCTCGCCGGTGCGCAGGACGTGCACCCCGGCGACCAGCAGCCGGATCATGTGCATGGCCTGCTTGTGGGTGGTCTCGCCGGTACGCTCGCGGCGGGCCGCCACCCGGTCGAGCTGATCCCGGGCGTAGCCGCCGTACGTCTGGGCCACCCGCCGCGACAGGAACGCCCGCCGGGTGGCCAGCAACTGTCGCCCGTCCTCGGTGATCGTCTCGACAAGCGGGGACCAGAGCACCTCCAGCACCGTCGGGTTGCTCTGTAGTGCCAGCTCGCAGAGGCGTTCGAACTCCCAGGAGAACTGCTCCGCCGCAGGCCCGTCGAGGTGGGTGGGTGGCTTCTCCAGATGCCAGAAGGCACGGGTCGGCGCCACGTACACACCGCGCCGGTCGTGGTCGGAGTCCGGGCCGTGCAGCCCGTACGCCCGCGACCCGACCATGACGGCCAGCACCGTGTGCCGCTCGACCAGTTCGATCATGCCGGCACGCTACCCGCCCCGATCTGTGGCAGTTCTGCTGTCTCCGCCTCGGCGTGTCGGGCACTTCCACTGCCATGGATCGAGGCACGCTACCGGCCCTCCGGCGAGGGACCGGGATCAAGGTTCTCGTCGGTTGTCAGCCGAGCGCGAAGCGATCTCGGGCAGTAGGTTGGGGCGGTGAGCGGACGGTTCCCGATCGAAGACGTCTCCCCCGTCGTCTCCTGCGGTCGTTACCCGGCCCGTGCGGTGGTCGGCGAGGTGGTGCCGGTGTCGGCGCGCGCCTACCGCGAGGGGCACGACGCGCTCGGCTGCAACGTGGTGTGGCTCGGCCCGGACGGGGTGGCCCGCCCGTTCACCCGGATGCGTCCGGGTGAACCCGGCCAGGACCGGTGGCACGCCAGCATCGTGCCGGACGCGGTGGGCGAGTGGAAGTTCACCGTCGAGGCGTTCAGCGACCCCTACCTGACCTGGCACAACGCAGTCACCAAGAAGATCGCCGCCGGCCAGGGGCCGGCCGAGCTGGCAAACGACCTCGCCGAGGGCGTACGCGTGCTGAGCGCCGCCACCAAGCTGGTGCCGAAGGGCGAGCGGGCCCGCCTCAAGACGGCCGCGAAGGCGCTGGCCGACACCGCCCGGCCGCTGCCGCAGCGGGTGAGTCCGGCGTTGGAGCTGGCCGACCTGCTCTGGGCGCATCCGGTGCGGGAGCTGGTCACCACCGGCGAGGAGTACCGCCTCTGGGTGGACCGCGAGCGGGCCCTCTTCTCCGCCTGGTACGAGTTCTTCCCCCGCTCCGAGGGGGCGATCCCGGCGACCGTCGACGCGCCGGCCCGCTCCGGCACCTTCGCCACCGCCACCGAGCGGCTGCCGGGTGTCGCGGCGATGGGGTTCGACGTGCTCTACCTGCCGCCGATCCACCCGATCGGCCGGGTCAACCGCAAGGGCCCGAACAACAGCCTGCTCGCCGGCCCGGACGACGTGGGTTCGCCGTGGGCGATCGGCGCGGCCGAGGGCGGGCACGACGCCATCCACCCCGATCTGGGTACGCCGGAGGACTTCCGCGACTTCGTCGCCGCCGCCGCCGAAGCGGGCCTTGAGGTGGCGATGGACCTGGCGTTGCAGTGCGCGCCGGATCACCCGTGGGTGACCGAGCACCCGGAGTGGTTCACCACCCGGGCCGACGGCAGCATCGCGTACGCGGAGAACCCGCCGAAGAAGTACCAGGACATCTACCCCCTGAACTTCGACAACGACCCGGAGGGCATCCGCGCCGAGGTGCTGCGGGTGGTGCGGCACTGGGTCGGCGCGGGCGTGCGGATCTTCCGGGTGGACAACCCGCACACCAAGCCGGTCGACTTCTGGCACTGGCTGATCTGGGAGGTCAAGCGGGTCGACCCGGACGTGCTCTTCCTCGCCGAGGCGTTCACCCGACCGGCGATGATGCACGGGCTGGCCAAGGTCGGCTTCACCCAGTCGTACACGTACTTCACCTGGCGGACCTCGGCCGCCGAGATGCGCGAGTACTGCACGGAGCTGGTGGCGGCGGCCGACTACATGCGGCCGAACTTCTGGCCCAACACGCCGGACATCCTGCACGCCTCGTTGCAGCACGGCGGGCCGCCGATGTTCAAGATCCGGGCGGTGCTGGCCGCGTTGCTCTCCCCCTCCTGGGGCATGTACGCCGGCTACGAGCTGTTCGAGCACGTGGCGCGCCCCGGGGCGGAGGAGTACCTCGACAACGAGAAGTACCAGCTGCGGCCGCGGGACTGGTCCGGCGCCGAGGCGCGGGGCCGCTCGCTGGCGCCGTTCATCACCACGCTGAACCGGGTACGCCTGGAGAACCCGGCCCTGCGCCGGCTGCGGAACCTGGTCTTCCACGACATCGACAACCCGGCCCTGCTGTGCTGGTCCAAACGTGATCCGGAGACCGGCAACACGGTGCTGGTGATCTGCTCGTTCGACTCGCACACCGTGCAGTGGGGCAACACCACCCTGGACATGCCGGCGCTGGGCCTGGACTGGCACGACCGGTTCACCGTGCACGACGAGCTGACCGGTGCCCGCTACGACTGGGGGCAGCGCAACGCGGTCCGGCTCGACCCGTACCTGCAACCCGCGCACGTGCTCACCCTGCGCCCGGTCGCGGCGGCGTCGCCGTCGACCGGGCCGGGCGCGTCCCGGCCGGCCGACGCCGGGTCACCGGGTCAGGGCGGCACCGAGCCGGCCACCCTGACCGTTGAGAACGTGCCCGCCGACCTGTCGGGCGGCACCGCACCGACCGTTCCCGCCCAGAAGGACGACACCCGATGGACCAGCTGATCTCCGGGGAGATCCACGACCCGCACGCCGTGCTCGGCGCGCACCCGGCCGGCGGGCGTACGGTGATCCGCGCCCTGCGCCGGGGCGCGGGCGACGTGAGCGTGCTGGTCGGCGAGGAACGGCACCCGATGAAGCGGGTGCACGACGTCGGCGTCTTCGAGGCCACCGTGCCCGGCGAGGTGCTCGACTACCGGCTCGACGTCGACGGGGTACGCCACGACGACCCGTACCGATTCCCGCCGACCCTCGGCGAGCTGGACCTGCACCTGATCGCGGAGGGCCGGCACGAGCGGCTGTGGGAGGCGCTCGGTGCCCGGGTGCTCGACGGCGGGGTGGCGTTCGCGGTGTGGGCGCCCAACGCCCGGGGCGTGCGGCTGGTCGGTGACCTCACCGGCTGGGCACCCGACGACGGCTGGCCGATGCGGTCGCTCGGCTCGACCGGCGTCTGGGAGATCTTCGTGCCCGGGGCCACCGCCGGCAGCCGGTACAAGTACCGCGTGCTGGGCGCGGACGGACACTGGCGGGACAAGGCCGACCCCCTCGCGGCGTACGCGGAGGTGCCGCCGGCCACCGCGTCGGTGGTGCACCGGTCGACATTCGAGTGGTCGGACGCCCAGTGGATCAGCCAGCGGTCGCGGCGGCAGCCGCACCAGGAGCCGATGAGCGTGTACGAGGTGCATCTCGGCTCGTGGCGGCCCGGCCTGGGCTACCGGGAGCTGGCCGAGCAGCTGACCGCGTACGTGGTGGAACTGGGCTTCACCCACGTGGAGTTCCTGCCGGTGATGGAGCACCCGTTCGGCGGCTCGTGGGGCTACCAGGTGACCGGCTACTTCGCCCCGACCGCCCGGTTCGGCGATCCCGACGACTTCCGATACCTGGTGGACCGGCTGCACGCCGCCGGCATCGGGGTGATCCTGGACTGGGTACCCGCGCACTTCCCGAAGGACGAGTGGGCCCTCGCGCGGTTCGACGGCACGCCGCTCTACGAGCACTCCGATCCGCGCCGGGGCGAGCATCCCGACTGGGGCACCTACGTCTTCGACTTCGGTCGCCGGGAGGTACGCAACTTCCTGGTCGCCAACGCGCTCTACTGGCTGGACGAGTTCCACGTCGACGGATTGCGGGTGGACGCGGTCGCCTCGATGCTCTACCTGGACTACTCCCGCCAGGACGGGCAGTGGACGCCGAACGTGCACGGCGGCCGGGAGAACCTGGAAGCCATCGCGTTCATGCAGGAGGTCAACGCGACGGTCTACAAGCACCACGCCGGGGCCATGATGATCGCCGAGGAGTCCACCGCCTGGCCGGGGGTGACCCGGGCGACCAGCGACGGCGGGCTCGGCTTCGGGTTCAAGTGGAACATGGGCTGGATGCACGACACCCTGCTCTACACCTCGAAGGATCCGATCTACCGGCAGCACCACCACCATCAGCTCACCTTCTCCCTGGCGTACGCCTGGAGCGAGAACTACACGCTGCCGATCAGCCACGACGAGGTGGTGCACGGCAAGGGCTCGCTGGCGAGCAAGATGCCCGGCGACACGTGGCAGCGGCTGGCGAACGTCCGGGTGCTGCTGGCGTACATGTGGGCGCACCCGGGCAAGCAGTTGTTGTTCATGGGGTGTGAGCTGGCCGACGACCGGGAGTGGAGCGAGGAACGCGGCCTCGACTGGTACCTGTTGCACGATCCGGCGCGGGCCGGCGTGCAACGCCTCGTCGGTGACCTGAACCGGGTCTACCGGGACACCCCCGCCCTGTGGGCGCAGGACACCTCCCCCGCCGGTTTCCGCTGGCTCGCCGGTGACGACGTCGCCAACAACACCATCTCGTTCGTCCGGATCGCGCCCGACGGGGCGATGCTGGTCTGCGTGGCCAACTTCTCCGCGCTGCCGCTTGAGGACTACCGGATCGGGTTGCCGGCCGCGGGTGCCTGGGCGGAGGTGGTCAACACCGACGCCCACCACTACGGCGGCTCCGGGGTCGGCAACCTGGGCACCGTGCACGCCGAGAACGTGCCGTGGCACGGCCAACCCGCCTCGGTGGCGCTGCGCGTGCCGCCCCTGGGCGCTCTCTGGCTCCGCCCCGCCTGACACGCGGGAGCCAGGGCGGCGAGGGTCACGGGATGGAACCTTTGATCCCGCCCCTCGGTCAGCCTATCCGGCAAGAATCACGAAGACGGCTATCAGGAGCACCGCGATCAGCGCCAGCAGACTGAGCATCCTGATGGTGGAGTAGCCCGTCGCCCACTGCTCGCCCAGTGCCACGAGCGCGCCGGGGTCGATCGGGCTCGCCGGAGCCTTCGTCCCCTTATAGAAGCTTGTCAACGCTTCCGGCAACAGTAGCGCGGCGGCTGCGGCGACCACCAACAAGAGGGCAACGGGGCTTAGACGGTGCTGATGTTCGCGCCGGTCGCCTGGGCGGCCTTTAACCGGCGCGGTCAGGGGCGACGCGTTCACCCGGTAGCGCGCACCTCCCCACGACCTGGCACCTCTCTCTCAGAGGATGAGAGGCGGATGCGAGATCTTGGACAGTTTCCGTTCACGCCGAACGGAAACTGTCCAAGATCTGGACCGGAAACCGTAGCCCGCTCCGGGTTACCCGTTGAAGGCAGGCACGAGGCGTCCTCGAAGCCGTGGTGTCACCCGGCATGTTCATGTCTGAGTGACATCGCGCTTACTGGGCATAGAACAATCCGCCGGATCGGCACGTAGATCATCGGACGGTGAACTTCGCCCGCCTCCGCGCCCGTACTCCCGGTTCCAGGTGGACGACGAGGCGGAGGATCGATGGCGAGCAGCAGGGGTACGGCCCGGGACCGGGGCAGCGAACCCTCGCCGGGGCAGCGGAGGATCGCGGGGTTCGCGGCGGTCGGGGTGACCCTGGCGGTGGCCTTCGCGGTGGCGACCGGGACCAGTCAGGCAAGTGAGAACTGCGACGGCCTCGACGCCGCCGTGGGCAACAACCTCGCGTTCATCGCCGACCAGTTGGTGTTCCCCGACGAGTTGACGGAGGCCCGGATCGCCAACCGGCAGGCGGTGATCGACCAGCTCGAACAGCGGCGCGCGGCGGCCGGGTGCACCGGTGAGGTCGAGGTGCCCGACGCGGACCCGAACGCGGCACTCAACGGTGGTGCGGCGGAGAACTGCGCCGGCCTCGACGGCGCGGTCCGCAACAACCTCGCCTTCATCGACGGCCAACGCCGCAACCCGGACGCGCAGTCCGAGGCGCGGATCGCCAACCGGCAGGCCGTCATCGACCTGCTCGAAGACCGGCGGACCCTGGCCGGCTGCACCGACGAGGTCACGCTCACACCGGGCGGCTGACGCCGACGGACGGTGGGTGGGCTGGGCCGGGTGATCGGCTCCGCCCACCTGCCCACCCGCTCCCCCGGCCGGCCCGGTCGGCTGACCGAGACCGGCGAATCCGTGGGCCCGGTCGGCTGACCGAGGCCGGCGAATCCGTGGGCCGGCTCAGACCAGGCCCGCGCCGCGTAGCAGGGTCCACAGGCCGGCGCCGTCGGGTGCGGAGAGCCACTTCTGCCCCGCCGGCCCCTCGGTGGGACTGTCGTGCGGGACGGGCAGGCTACCGGCGAGCACCGCCTGGGTGGGTGACAGCCGGCGGATCGCCACCCCGGCGACGCTGTCCGGGTGGGCGACCGCGAACTCGCGGTAGATCTCCTGGTCGTGCTGGCCGTCGTCGCCGACGAGCAGCCAGCGTACGTCCGGGAACTCCTTGGCCAGCCGGGCCAGGGTGGCGCGCTTGTGTTCCCGGCCGCTGCGGAACCAACGGTCCTGGGTCGGCCCCCAGTCGGTCAGCAGCAGCGCCCCGGCCGGGTAGAGGTGCCGGGACAGGAACCGGGTCAACGTCGGGGCGACGTTCCAGGCGCCGGTGGACAGGTAGAACACCGGCGCGCCCGGGTGAGCGGTGACCAGCCGCTCGTAGAGCACCGCCATACCGGGCACCGCGGCGCGGGCGTGCTCGTCGAGGACGAAGGTGTTCCACGCGGCGAGCAGCGGCCGGGGCAGCGCGGTCACCATGACCGTGTCGTCGATGTCGGAGATGATGCCGAAGCGCACCTCCGGGTCGAGGATGCGCACCGGCGCCTCGACCGGTTCGGCGTCGGGCATGCTCAACCGCACCGAACCCCAGCCGGGTGGCAGACCCGCCTCGACCACCGTGTCGATGAAGCCGCTGCGGTCGGCCTGCGCCTCGTGCACCACCCCGCCGGTCTCGATTGTCACCGTGACGTGCTTGGCCGGCAGGGTGGTGAAGCTGCGCCAGCCCCGGACCTTCTCCAGCCGGCCACGCTGGCGGGTGTCCGGCCGCCCCAGCAGCACCCGGCACATCACCCGCACCCAACCGGGCCCGCCGTAGCCGGTGTACGCGATGATGTTGGTCCGCCAGCCGGTACGGCGCAGCCGGCGTTCCACCAGGGCGTGCACGGCGTCCTCGATCCGCGCGGCCCGGTGCAGGTTCGGTATGGCCAGCTGGCCTGCGGGAGTCGGTGGCACGCCAGCAACCCTGCCACAGACCAGCCACCTCGGCCACGCGAGCTGAGCCGAACCGCCACGCCCGGCGTGGCCGCCGTGACACACTCCGGTCGGGACGACGACGGGGGCGAGGTCGTGCCACGAGCAACGGCGGATCCAGGGCGACAGCGGGGGCGGTGGCGGCCACGGCTCGACCGGCCGGCGCTGGTCGCGCTGCTGTTCGGGATCGTCGGCGTCGGTTACCGGCTGGTCCTGGTGCTGACCACCGTGCCGGTCTCCAACAGCGACGAGGCGACCTTCGGGCTGGCCGCGCTGCACATCGCGCAGGGCCGTGAGCAGCCGATCTTCCTGTACGGCCAGCGGTACATGGGCACCCTGGAGTCGTACCTGGCCGCGCCACTGCTCGCGGTGACCGGGCCGAGCTGGCCGGCGCTGCGGCTGCCGGTGCTCGCCCTCTACGCGCTGTTCCTCTGGCTGATCCACCGGCTGACCCGGCGGATCGGCGCGCCGTGGTTCGCCACCGTCGTCGTCGGGCTGCTCGCCCTCGGTTCCGAGCGGGTCGTCCGGGACCAGGTGACCGCGGTCGGCGGTCGACCGGAGGTCAAGGTGGCGGTGCTGGCGATGCTGCTGGTCGTGGTGGCGCTGGCCCGCGGCACGGTGCGGCACCGGACGCTGGCCGTGGGCGGCTTCGGGCTGCTCGCCGGGGTGGCGCTCTGGTCGGACTGGCTGATCGTGCCGTACCTGGCGGTGGCCGGACTGGCACTGGCGTGGACGCTGCGTCGGGAACTGTTCGGCTGGGCGGGGCTGCTGCTGGTCGTCGGCTTCGCCGTCGGGCTCGCCCCGATGATCCGGGACAACCTGGTGGCCCCACCAGGGCAGGACTCCCTGTCGGTGTTGCGTGGCGTCAGCGGCGAGAACGGGCCGGTGCCACCGTGGTCGCAGCGGCTCGGCGGTGGGCTGCTGGAGGGCGTACCGCTGGCCGCCGGGCTCTGCCCGGTCGACGGCTGCGCCCGGTGGCAGGCGTGGTTCGGCCTGCTCTACCCGCTGCTGCTGGTGGTGGCGGCGGCGCTCGCCGGGCTCGCGTACCGGCGGGCGAGCGGGCGTGGCGACCGGGTCGGCCCGGTGGTGCACCTCGCGCTGCTGGCCGGCGCGGCGCTGACCCTGCTGGCGTACGTGCGCAGCCCGTTGGCGGCGACGGATCCGCTGGGCAACGCCCGCTACCTGTCGGTGCTGCAACTGTCGCTGCCGGCGGTGCTCTGGCCGTTGTGGGTGGCGGCGGTCGCCGCCCGACGGGGCACCGCCGGCGTGGCGGGCCGGGTGGCGGGGGCGGCGGCGACCGCCGTGCTGGGCGCGCTGGCGGCCGGTTCGCTCGTGGTGACCGTGCTGTTCGCCACCACCGGCGCGGATCCCGGGCGCGTGGAGGAACGGCAGGCCCGGGAGTTGGCCGACACGGTACGCGCGGCCGGCCTGCGTGAGGTGTACGGCGAGTACTGGACCTGCAACCGGCTGGTCTTCAACACGGCCGAGGAGGTGGTCTGCGGGGTGGTCGACGGCGGTCTGCGCCCGGGGCAGAACCGGTACCCGGCGTACTGGTGGCGGCTGGCCCGGGCGCAGCGGCCCGGGTACGTGCTGGCGGCCGACGCCCCGGCGGACCGGCGACTGCGGGAACTGCTCGGCGGCCGGGCCGACGCGGCGCTGCTCGCCGAGGTCGGCGGTTTCCGGGTGTACCACCCGCCGGAGCCGCTGCGGCCGTGGCGTTAGAGTCACCCATGCTCATCCTGCTGCCGCCCTCGGAGGGCAAGGCCGAGGCCGGCTCGGGCCGCCGACTGGACCTGGACCGCCTCTCCCTGCCGGAGCTGAACCCACGGCGGGAGGAGGTGCTGTCCGCCCTGGTCGCCCTCAGCGCCGGGCCGCCGGAGACGGCGCTGACCGCGCTGGGCCTCGGTGGCGGGCAGCACGGCGAGCTACGGCGCAACGCCCGGCTGCGGCAGGCCGCCACCGCGCCCGCCGGCCGGATCTACACCGGCGTGCTCTACGAGGCCCTCGACCTGGCCGGCCTGCCGGCGACGGCGCAGCGGGCGGCGGCACGTCAGGTGCTGGTCAGCTCCGGCCTGTGGGGCGCGGTGCGGCTGACCGACCGGATTCCGCCGTACCGGTGCCCGATCGGGGCCCGGCTGCCCGGCGTCGGCGCGTTGCCGGCGCTGTGGCGTCGGGATCTGGGTGCCGCGCTGACCGCGGCGGCCGGGCGCGGCCCGGTGCTGGACCTGCGTTCCGGGGCGTACGCGGCGGCCTGGACACCGCGTGGCGAGTTGGCCGAGCGCACCCTCACCGTGCGGGTGCTGCACGAGCGGGAGGTCGACGGGGTGCCGGTGCGTTCGGTGGTCAGCCACTTCAACAAGGCCACGAAAGGGCGGCTGGTGCGGGATCTGCTGCTCGCCGGTGCCCGGCCGCGTTCCGTGGCCGCGCTGGTGACGGCGCTGCGGGACCTGAAGTACCAGGTGTGCGAGCAGGCCAGCGCGCCCGGCCGGCCGCGTCAGGTCGACGTTGTCGTTTCGGAGCTGTAACCAGGCGCAAGATTTCCTCAAGGCTGGACCGGATCGGTACCACCGGTCGGTGTCCCGGGTCACCGTAAGAGGACCCGACGCGACGAGGAGGCCCTCCGGTGGTTGCCGAACCGATCCTGCTCGACCGGTCCCGCCCGTCATCGGTCCTGCCGGCGTCAAGCATGCCGGCGCCGGTCCGACCCGCGTCGGCACCGCCACCGCTGGACTGGACGACCCTGGCCGACGCCTTCGAGACGGCCTGCCTGCTGCGCTGCATGCCGCCGCCGGCGACCCCCGCGCACCGGCAGGCCGGGCAGCAACCCGTCCGGCCGACCACGATCGAGTTCAACCGGGAGGAGGCGGCCCGGCGGACCCGGCAACTGCTCGATCGACTCGACGTTCCGGTGCGGCACGAGGTGGCGGTCGGTGGGCTGCGCCGCCGCTACGAACTGCACCGGCTGCACGTCGAGCGGGAACACCGGCCGGCGTACGGGGCGATCGTGGAGAACGGCTGGCGGCGCGGTCGGCGGGAACTGCTCGGCGGCCCGGTGCCGGGTGCCTCGACGGCGCGGCGGTTGTGGCGCACCCGGTTGGCCGCCGCCGCCTGGCGGGCCGCGCTGCTGGCCGGTGGTCGGCATGTCCGGCGGCACATCCTCGGGGTGCGGATCACCGACCGGGAACTCGGTGCGGTGCTGGTACGCGGCGCCGCCCTGCTCGACGTGCCGGCGCTGCTGCGGCCGAGCACCGGCTGCTACCTGGTCAGTGTGGCGCACGGTCGGGACCGGGACCGGATCCTGCGGTACGCGGCGGAGGAGGCGGTGCCGCGGCCGGTGGCCTGACCCGGCGGTCATCCCACGCCGCGCCACGCTGCGCCCCCCGGGGTTGCGTCATCGGGGTCCGGCGGCGCACAGTGCTGCCCGTGACCCGTACCCGGTACCCCGCCCGAGCCCGGTGGCGCGGCGCCCGCGTGGCGGTGGCGTTGAGCGTGCTGCTCGCCCTGCCCGGTCTCGTCGGCTGCCGCGACGATCCGGGCGAACCGGTGGTCGTCCGGATCGCCACCGGCAGTCCGACCGCCGTCTACCACGCCTTCGGCGCGTCACTGGCGGCCATCCTCAACCGGGAACTGCCGCAGGTGCGGGCGGAGGTGCTGGTCACCGCCGCCTCGGCGGAGAACGTGCAACTGCTCAACGCCGGACAGGCCGAACTCGGCTTCACCCAGGCCGACGTGTTGCAGGCCGACCCGGGTCCGGATCCGCCGGTGGTGGCGGTGGCCCGGGTCTACGACGACCTGCTGCACCTGGTCACCACCGCCGACAGCCCGGTGCGGACCCTGACCGACCTGCGCGGGCGGCGGGTCTCGGTCGGCGCGACCGGTTCCGGGACCAAGATCACTGTGGACCGGCTGCTGACCGCCGCCGGCCTCGACGGCGCTCAGGTGCGGCAGGAACAGCTCGGCCTGGACGACTCGGTGGCGGCGCTGCGCGCCGGCCGGATCGACGCGTTCTTCTTCTCCGGCGGGCTGCCGGTGCGCGCGGTCGCCCAGTTCGCCCAGGACACCCCCACCCGCATCGTCGACCTCGGCGACTGGACGGCGCCGCTGCGGCGCGGCAACCCGGAGGTGTACGTGCCACGCGACATACCCCACTCGGTGTACGGCGTCGATCCGGTCACCACCGTGGCCAACCCGAACTACCTGGTGGTGCGGGCCAACCTGCCGGATTCGCTGGTACGCGAGGTGACCCGGCTGCTGATGGAACGCCGCTCCGAACTGGGTGCCGCGCACCCGGCGGCCGGCCGGATGAGCCCTCGCTCGGCCATCGCCACCTCACCGTTGCCCCTGCATCCCGGTGCCGTCGACTACTACCGGGCCAGCAAACCCTGACCCGGCGGATCAGGCGGACCGCGCGGAGTCACCGAGGCGGGGGAACGGTTCGGTGGAGAAGACCACCTCCACCGGCACCTCGAAGTGCCGGGCGATCCGCAGCGCCAGGTGCAGGCTCGGGCTGAACTCGCCGCGTTCCAGGTAGCCGATGGTCTGGTAGTGGACGCCCAGCGCCTCGGCCAGCTGCCGGCGGGAGATCCCCCGCTCCGCCCGGAGCATGGCGATGCGGTTGTGGACCAGCTCACTCATCTCGACGGTCCATCCTCAGGTCACCCGCTGCATGGCCTTCTCGCGGCGGGCCGCCACGCTCGACCCGGACTCCCGGCGGGCCATCCGGCGCAGCACCACCGGTGCCAGCACCAGCCCGGCGACCGCCCAGCCGCCGAGCACCAGCAGCGTCTCCAGGTGCCGCCACGACTCGCCGAGCTCGACGGCGGCCATCGCCTCGGGCAGCAACGCCGACCGCATGCCGAGACCGAGCCAGTAGATCGGGAAGACCTGCGCGACCGCCTGCAACCAGCCGGGCATGGCGGTGATCGGGTAGAAGATGCCGGACGTCGCGATGAGTCCCATCATCGGCAACATGATCAGCCCCATGTTCCGGGGGTTCGACAGCAGCGAGCCGAAGACCGCGCCGACCGGCATCGTCGCCACCATCCCGACGAGCATCACCCAGGCCAGGGTCAGCCAGGCCGCCGTGCGGTCGAGCGCCAGGGCGTCGAAGAGGAAGAGACCCGGTACGAGCAGCAGCGCGACGCTGACCAGCGTCATCCCCGAAACCAGGGCGATCTTGCTGATGAGGTAGCCGAACATGCCGTTCGGGGTGGCCTTGGCCCGCAGCAGGGTGCCGTCCTCGCGTTCCACGGTGAGGATCGACGCCATGGTGACCAGCCCGCCGAACGCCACCGTCATGCCGAGCGTGCTGGGCAGCGTCTGCGCGCCGAGCGAGAAATCGGTGCCGGGCACCTTGGCGCCCCGCAGGAAGAACATCACCACCAGCAGGACGACCGTCGGGAAGAGGTACCCCCAGAGGGTCTCCGCGTTGGTGAAGCTCTGCCGCAGCTCGATCCGGCCCCGGGACAGGCCGGCCCGGGCGGCCACGACCAGCGGGCTCATCGAGCCACCTCCTCGAACGCGCGGGTCACGCCGTCGGCGCGGCCGGACTCGTGCTCGCGTACCAACGTCATGTAGGTGTCCTCCAGGCTGGCCCGGCGCACCTCCAGGTCGGCGATGTCCTCGCCGTGCTGGGCGAACAGCTCCCGGACGAAGCCGGTCGCGTCGCCGGTCGAGTGCACGAAGCGGGTTCCGCCCCGGCTCCAACGCACCTCGGCGTCGGCGGAGATGCGACGGGACAACTCGTCGGCGGACCCGCTGGCGATGATGCGGCCACCGGCCAGGATGAGGATCCGGTCGGCCAGCTTCTCCGCCTCGTCCAGGTCGTGGGTGGTGAGCAGGATGGTGGTGTCGTCGATGTCGGTGAGCCGGTGCACCAGGTCGTGGAACTCGCGGCGGGCGGCCGGGTCGAACCCGGCGGTCGGCTCGTCGAGGAAGAGCACCTCCGGCCGGCCGACGATGCCGATGGCCACGTCGACCCGGCGGCGTTGACCACCCGAGAGCTGACCGACCTTCTTGTCCGCGTGCTCGGTCAGCCCGACCACCTGGATCAGCTCGTCGACGTGCCACGGCCGGCTGGTCCGCTCGGTCGAGTAGGGCGCGTAGTAGGAACCGAGGTGCGCCAGCAGTTCCCGCACCCGCCATCGGCTGTGGTCGCGCCAGGACTGGAGCACCACACCGAGCCGGGACCGCCAACGTTCGTCGCCGCGCGCCGGGTCGATCCCCAGCACCTCGACCCGGCCGCCGGAGCGCATCCGGAAGCCCTCCAGGATCTCGATGGTGGTCGTCTTGCCGGCACCGTTGGGGCCCAGCAGGGCCAGCACCTCGCCGCGCCGCGCGCGGAACGACACGCCGGTGAGCACGTCGGTCGAGCCGTATCGCATCCGCAGGTCGTGCACGTCCAGGGTCAGGTCCGTGGACGCTGCGGCACTGGTCGGGGCGTCCGCCTCGGCGCTGACAGCCATGGACCACCACCTCCATATGATCTGTGCGGTGAAAGATAGCACTCATACTACGGATGGCAGCAAACCTCGGCTGCCTCCAGGTGCACACGCTGCGCTCAGGCCACTGCTGCCTGGGATGAAGCCGGATCGATGGGTGCCGCTGGTCCGGCCTCGGCGCCCGGGTCGGCGGGGTCGGCCGGCTCCGCCGGCTGCGGGAACCACAGCGCGGCGACCAGGCCGCGCGGCGAGTTCGGGTGCATGGTGAGCCGGCCGTCGGAGGCGTCGACAAGCACGGCGGCGATGGTCAGGCCCAGCCCGGCACCGTCGACGTTCTGCACCTCCGGTGCCCGCCAGAACCGTTCGGTGGCCCGGCCGAGCTGGCTGCGGGTCATCCCCGGGCCGGTGTCGCGTACCTCGAGGGTCGTCCCGCCGTCGCGGGCCGCGACGGTCACCGTCACCTCGCCGCCCGCGCCGCTGAACTTCACCGCGTTGTCGATCAGAGCGTCGAGCGCCTGGTCGATGGCGGTCGGCACGGTACTGGCGTAGGCCGGGCCGGAACCGGCCGCCAGCCGCAGGGTGACCGCCCGGTGCCGGGCCAACGGCTCCCAGGCCGCGACCCGGGACGCGGCCACGGCCGTCGCGTCGACGGTGATCCGCTGGTTCTCGTGGCGTTCCGCACGGGCGAGGGTGAGCAACGCGTCGAGCAGCAGCGCGAGCCGGTCGGTCTCCTCCAACGCCAGCCGGTGCTCGGCGCGGCCCTGCTCGTCGGCGACGCTCGGCCCCAGCTCCTCCACCCGCAGCCGCAACGCGGTCAACGGATTACGGAGCTGGTGGCTGGCGTGCGCGACGAACGCCCGCTGCCGGTCCATCACGTCGGAAACGACGTCGGCCATGTGGTTGAAGCTCGCCGCCAGGCGGCGCAGCTCCGGCGGTCCCAGCCGGTGCTGCACGCGGGCGCCGCGGTCGCCCTCGGCGATCTCGTGGGTGACCGCGTCCAGCTCGGTGACCGGGCGCAGCACCCAGCCGGCCAGCCCGAACGCGGTGAGCACGCAGGCCAGCACGGCCAGCAGGCCCAGCGCGGCGACAAGCGTCCACCAGGTGGCGACGGTACGCCGGACCCCGTCGGCCGGGGTCGCGGTGACCACCGCACCGAGGACCTCACCGCCGTCGTTGATCGGCACCGCCACCACGATCGGCCCCTCGACCCACGGCCAGACCGAGTCGGGCCCACTGGCCTGCTGCCCGGACAGCGCGACGTCAAGCGCCTCGCGGGTGCCCGGGGCCGGGCGCCAGCTCGCCGAGGCCACCACCTCCCGCCGGTCCCGGTCCACCACCGCCGCGCCGATGCCGTACAGCTCGTCGTAGCTGCCCAGCTCGTGGTCGAGCGGACCGGGCGTGCCGTCACGCAACGCCGGCCCGGCCAACGACGCGAACCGGGTGGCGTCGGCGAGCCGGTCGGCCCGTACCCGGTCGGTCTCCCGGGTGGTCAGCGTCACCGCCAGCGGCGTGCCCAGCGCCACCACCACCAGCACCATCAGCAGCAGATAGCTGATCACCAGCCGCCGTCGCACGCCGGGCTCCTCACTCGCCCCGGAGCCGGTAACCGACGCCCCGGACCGTCTCCACCAGACGCGGGTCGCCGAGCTTGCCGCGCAGGGAGCCGACGTGCACCTCGACGGTGTGCCGATCGGTGAAGGTGGTGCCCCAGGCGTCGAGCAGGATCCGGTCGCGGGGCACCGCGACGCCGGGTTGCCGGGCCAGGGAGAGCAGGACGTCGAACTCCTTGCGGGTCAGCGACACCGGTCGGCCGGCCACCGCCACGGTGCGGGCCGCCACGTCGATGTACACCGGCCCGACCTCGATCAGGTTGCGCTCCGGTGCCGCGTGCGCGGCCCGCCGCAGCACCGCCTCGATGCGGGCCTGGAGTTCCACCATCGAGAAGGGCTTGACCACGTAGTCGTCCGCGCCGAGCCGCAGGCCGAGCACCCGGTCCCGTTCCTCACCCCGGGCGGTCACCGCGATGATGCCGAGCTGGTTGCTACGCCGCCGCAACTGCCGGCACAGGTCGGTGCCGTCACCGTCGGGCAGGGTGAGGTCGAGCAGCACCAGGTCACAGGGGGCGGCGGAGAGCGCGGCCGCGACGGTGGCGGCGTGCTCCACCTCGTAGCCGCGACGGGTCAGGGCCGACGACAGCGCGGCGGCCACCCGTCGGTCGTCCTCGACCAGCAGGATCCGCACCCGGCCTCCCCGTTCGGTCCGCTCAACTGCCTGCGCCCAGATGGTGGCAGACGAGCGGCCTGGTGCACAGGCCCGGGGGCGGTCAGGGAACGGCTCGGGCTCTCAGAGGCCGAAGGTCTCGTCGGAGGCGCCGTCGCGCACCCCGTCCACGAAGCCCTTGAATCCGGGGTCCTCGTGGCTGGCCGGCACGGTGGCGACAACCTCGCCGGTGGCCTCGGTGACCGCGTCGATCAGCGGCGCGAAGTCGGTCTCGGCGTCGGCGAGGGTGTCGTCGTCGGCCTCCGCCAGGTTGATCACGTGCTGGACGTCCTCGGACGGCGTGTCGGGGTCGTCGGCCCAGTCGGCGCCGGCGCGGTAGCACTCGTCGTAGAGCGCGCGTTGGCTGTCGGTCCAGTCCTCGTGGTAGCTCTCCATGCCCATCCCCTCGCCGGCGGCCTGCCCTTCGAGCATGCCCGCCGGGGCGGCGGACCGGGCCGGTACCGGACAAAACCGGGTCGACGACGACGTGCCCGGGACGAGGGCTCGTCCCGGGCACGTCAGGCGGTGCGGCGTCAGCGGCAGAGCCGGCCGACCTCCTCGGCGAACCGGTCCATCGGGTTGGCGTCGGCCGGGCCGAGCAGATAGGTCTTCAGCTCCCGGCGGGCCTCGGTCATCGGGTCGTCACCGGCCCGGATCACCGCCACGATCTTCTCCAGCTCCCCGCAGTCGGCGGCCAGCAGGTACGCCCCGCGGGAGGTCGGGAAGGAACGCCGGAACTCGTCCTCGGGCAGGCCGGCGGAGTTGGCGACCACGTACGGCCGCTGGCTCTGCACGAAGTCGGACACCACGCTGGACACGTCGCTGACCAGCAGGTCGGTCTGGTTGAAGCAGTCGAACAGCGCCGGCACCCGCCCGGTGACGACGCGGTGGGCCGGTCCGTCCAGGGTGCTCGCGTCGACCTCCCCACCGGCGCTGCGGATGCGCTGCACGATCCGCTCGTGTGCCGCTCGGGCCCGCCCGGAACGGCTGCCGGTGAGCGGATGCGGCTTGTAGATCAGCCGGACCTCCGGCCGGATCGCCAGCAACCCGGCGACGATCCGTTCGCCCATCAGCAGGACCGAGCTGTGATAGGGATCGTCGGCCAGCCAGCCCTCCCAGGTGGGCGCGTAGAGCACGGTGAAGGGACGGTCGGTGGGCCGCTGACCGGGGGCGCGCACGCCGGCCAGTTGTGGCCGGCCGATCTCCACCACGTCCTCGTCGCGGACGCCTGTCCTGGCGCGGGCGAACCGCTCCCGGCCGGCCGGGCCGGCCACCCAGACCTCGTCGTAGACCTTGCAGAACGGGTTGACGCTGGCCGCCTTGTCGCTGTCGCCGTGCCCGACGAACACGTGGCGCACGCCGGGCTCCCGCAGCATGTGGATGTTCTCCCCGGCGTTGGCGGGATACAGCGCCACCCGCACGCTGGCCTTGCCGAGGCTCATGAAGTCCGCACCGGGCGGGACGCAGACCACCGGCAGCCGCGTCTCGGCCAACTCGGCCAGGGCCTCCAGGTTGCGCAGGAACACCACCGTCCGCCGGCCCAGCGCCTCGATCGGCGCGAGCCACATGTTCGCCTGGTAGATGTCCTTGCCCGGACCGGCGAAGTACAGCGCGACCTCCGGGCGGTGGCTGTCGAGCCACCGCTGCACCGCCGACAGCCGGGGGCCGTACCCGGTGCCCCTGCCCCGCAGCCAGGTCCACGCGACGATGCCGCCGAGCACCCCGGCCAACCCGACGGCGATCCCGCCGGCCACGAGGAGTGGCGCCGCGGTACCGGCGACCGCCGTGGCCACCGCCGCCGGCACGAGCAGCACGTTCACCCAGGGCAGCCGGTCGCCGGCGAGGGCGGCAGCCCACCGTGGCAGTCCCGACCCGGCGCCGAGCCGACCCAGGTCGATGTTGCGCACCATCGATCCGCCGGGGTTGCGCCGGTCGATGATCCGGTGGAACGCTCCGGCGAAGACGGCGATCAGCCACACCGTGGCGGGCAGCAGGAGCAGCAGGGTGAGTTCGCCGCCGGCCGGCCGCACCTCGGCGACGGTCAGGAGCACGACCGCCACGTCGCGGCCCAACTGCCGGTAGCCGAGGCCGAGACCGGCCTTCTCCATCAGCGTCGCGGTGGCCGGTGACCATCGCTGCACCGCGAACTCGCCGAGCACCGCCGCCAAGGCGGCGACCGCGAACCCGGCGACCCAGCCGAGCGCGCCGGTGGTGAGCAGGAGCAGGTACGCCCCCACCAGCAGGGCCCCGCGCGCGGCCACACCGACGCGCCCAGTCAACGTGCCGAACACGGGACAGCTCCCTAGCGAGATCGACGGCCGGTGGCCGCTCGGCTCCAGCGCAGCTGCGACCTTAACGCGAAACGTCGACGCGGTGACGTCCGGGTGCCGGTCTACTCGCGACGCAGACAGGTGACCGCGTTGGGGTGGACGGGAGGGTCGGCCGGGCGCTCGGCGAACCGGGTGTAGCCGAACCGCTCTCCGGTTCGCTGGGCGAAACGGTTCTGGCTGTAGACGCAGATCGTGCCCACGTCCAGTCGCTCCAACGCGGCCACGACGTCGTCCCGGGCGGGCCGCTCGGCGGCCGGACCGCCGTTGGCGAACCGGGTCAGCAGCAGTCGGTCCTGCGAGAACTGCGAGTCGATGTCGTACTCGACGAGGAAGAACTCGCGGGGCAGGACCACCCGCGCCTCGGTGGTCATCAGCGGAATGGTCCGCATGATGCTCGCCGGTGCGAGCACCAGACCGTCCGGCCGGTCGAGGTCGACGATGAACTGTGCGATGGCCTGCTGTTTCGTCCGGATCTTCCAGGTGGGCTCGTCGTGCACCAGCACCGCGCTGCGCTCGTCCCACATCGGCACCGCGTAGACAGCGAACGAGGTCACCATCGCCCCGGCCAGCACCACACCGACCAGCGCCCGCACGGTACGCAGGCGGGTCGGCAGCCAGACGGTGCACAGCAGGCCGATCAGCACCGGTAGGGCGAGCAGCCACGACACCCGCCACAGCACGACCGAGATGCCGGTGACCGCGCTGAGCCATTCCAGGACCCCGGGTACCAGCAGCACGCTCAGCGTGAGCGTGCCGCCGGCCGCCAGCAGTCCCGGGGTGCGACGGCGGGCCAGCAGGGGCCCGCACCACAGCGCGAGGCCGCCGATCACCCCGACGATGCCGATCTGGAACGTCCGCCGGTAGGTGTACGCGGCGTCGTAGAAGTTGACGTCCGCGGCGCCCTCGTTCGCCGAGCCGAGGATCAGCTGGGTGATCACCACCGCCCCGACCGGGTACGCCAACGCGGCCACACCGGCGGCCAGCGCGGACTTCCAACGGCCCACCAGCAGCATCATCAGGGCCGCCCCGCCCACCAGCAACGGCAGGATGATCGCGGCCGTGGTGGTGAGCCCGGTCGCGGCGATCGACAACGCGACTATCAGCACCAACCCGCGCCGGGAGCGGTCGTCGAACCATCGGGTCAGGTAGAGCCACATCAACGGCACGACCGCGGAGACGAACATGCCCTTGCCCTGGTAGAGCCGGGGCAGATGGAAGGTGCCCAGGGCGGCGTCCGGGCCGCAGACCAGGGCGAGGAAGGCGATGGCCACGGTGAAGGCGAGCACCGGGCGGCGAGGCGCCCAGCGCTGCACCAGCCGCCACAGGGCCAGCACGGCGAGCACGGCCATGATCGGCAGCAGCACGTACCAGGTCGCCGAGGCGGCCGGCAGGCCGAAGAAACGGGCGATCGCGCCGGCCAGCACCTCGATGCTGGCGATCGGTGGCTGGGACGCCATCGCCGGCAGGACGTTCTCGCTGAACAGGAAGTCGTTGAGCGGAACGTTGTCCCGCTCCGCGACCCACACCGAACGCCCCACGTAGTAGATGTCGTCCGGGGTACTGCGGGCCAGGTAGAGCGAGGCGACGGCGGCCCCGCCGGCGATCAACAGCGCGTACGCCGACTGCCAGGCCGTCGGCGCGGGTGCGGGCGGCCTGGTTGCCGGGGTGGTCCGCCACGTCCGCCAGGTCAGCAGCACCGCGCCGACGGCCGCCACGGCTCCCGCGGAGGCCGGTACCCACCAGGACAGGCCGGCGCCGGCCGGCGTGCCCGCGACCCCGGCGGAGATCGCCGCCCCGGTGGCGACCAGCAGGACCAGCGCGGTCAACCAGCGCTGCGCGACAGGCATTCGGCCGGCCCGGCGCGCCTCGTGCGCGAGCGCCGGGGCATCACCCGCCGCGTCCTCCGCCCGGGCCCCGACGACGACGGTCGCCCGGTCCTTTTCCCTTCCCGACGCCGGGACGGCGTCGGGGTCCGCCAGGGCGGCCTCGCGGTCCGCCGGGACGGCCTCGCGGTCCGTCGAGGTGGCGTCGGGTTCCGCCGGGAGACCCTCGCGGTCGGTCGGGACGGCGTCGGGGTCCGCAGCCGGCGCATCGTCGGAGAGGGCTGTCGTGACGTCGGTCTCCCGGTGCGTCGCCGCGCCGTTCGGGCCGGAGCCGACGTCGACGTCTCCGTCCGGCATGTCTCCGTCCGGCGTGCCGGCGGCAGCGGGAGCGCCGTCGGCCGGGCCGGGCGACCGGGCGGCGCGGTGGCGTCGACGCCACCGCAGGGCGAACCGGACCAGGACGGCGAGCAGGGCCAGCGCCGGCCCGGCCACCAGCCAGATCCGCAGCGTCAGGGACGGCGCGAGCCCCAACGGCAGCGCGACGTGGTAGAGCAGCGTCCAGAGCGCGAAGGCCAGCACGGCACCGTCGGTCAGGACGGCGGGTATCGCGGCGAAGCCCGCCCGGACACGGCCGGCCACCAGCCGCGCCCGGCTGGGGCGGGCAGGTTCGGGGACGGTCGCCTCATCGGCCGGCGCCGGCTCGGCAGCGGCGACGGCGACGGTCTGGTCGGTCATCGACACGGGCGTCCTTGTCGTCGTACGGGCGGGTGCGGCTGGGCTGCGCGCTTCGTCCGCGCTACGGCACTCCTGCGGCACGATCCACACCGAGAGTAGTAGTCCTGCCGGGGTCACCGAGTCGAGCCGACGCGCGGGGCGGCGGCCGGTCCGATCAGCCGTACCCAGGGCGGCCGGCGCTCAACCCGGGCTCAGCCAGGGCCGGACGCCGAGCGTTGCCGTGGCACCGCGTCCTGCGCACCCAGCCCGAGGGCCACCGACTCGACCAGGGTTTCCAGGTAGCTGTCGGTGACGGGGGTGCGGGCGATGGCGATCCGCCAGTACAGCGGCCCGACGATCAGGTCGACCGCTGTGTCCGGTTCGGTGTCGGCGGGCAGTTCGCCGCGCCGTACCGCACGCGTGATCAACTGGCCGACGACCTCCTGCTGCCGGGCGCGCAGCACGCGTTGGAGGGTCTCGTCGATCGTCGGGTTGCGGGCCGCCTCGGCCAGCAGGTCGGGGATGATCTGCGAGGCCAGCGGGTGCCGCAACGCGTGCGCCAGGACCTGGAACAGCAGGGACAGGTCACCGCGCAGGGTGCCGGTGTCCAGCGCGGGCAGCCGGCGGCCGGCGGCGGCGGCCACCACCTCCAGCACGAGATCCAGCTTCGAGTTCCAGCGCCGGTAGATCGCGGTCTTGCTGACCCCGGCGCGGCGGGCCACCGCCTCGATCGAGAGCCGGCCGTACCCGACCGCGGCGAGTTCCTGCATGAGGGCGCGCCGGATGGCCGTGGTGATCTCCCCACGGAGCACCGCCGCACCGGCTGGTGTGCGTCTCTTCTCGGCCGTCACCTGGAACTCTTCTCGACTGTCACGAGGGACAGCGTAGCGCAACGACGCTACGGTTGCGTCCCGACGCATTTCGGACTACTGTCCAGCCAGCGACCGGGGGCGGCGCTCCCGCACTCACCACGCTAGATTCTCCCGTCGCGAGACATCACGCCGGCACGACAGATCGGAGCGCCAATCCCCATGGCCAACCTGCTGGCCGACCCCGACTCCGGCCTCACCCCAGCTCAGCTGGCCGCCCGACACGGGCTGCGGGTGGCTGGCGAGCGGCCCTCGATCGGCGCCTACAGCGGCCAACTCTGGCGCTACCGGCACTTCATCTCCGCGTACGCCCATGCCAAGCTGACCGCCTCGTTCAGCAACGCCCGGCTCGGGCAGCTGTGGCAGGTGCTCACCCCGCTGACCAACGCGGCGGTCTACTACCTGATCTTCGGTCTGGTGCTCGAACAGAACCGGGGCATGGACAACTTCATCGCCTACCTGACCACCGGGCTGTTCATCTTCAACTTCACCCAGGTCAGCGTGCAGCAGGGCACCCAGGCGATAAGCGGCAACCTCGGGCTGATCCGCGCCCTGCACTTCCCCCGGGCCGCCCTGCCACTGGCCATCACCACCACCCAGTTCCAGCAACTGCTCGGCTCGATCGTGGTGCTGCTGGCCATCGTGCTCGCCACCGGCGAGCCGATCACCCTGATGTGGCTGATGCTGGTGCCGGCGGTGCTGCTGCAGACGATCTTCAACGCCGGGTTGACCATGGTGGTGGCCCGGCTGGGCGCCAAGGCCACCGACCTCAAGCAGGTCATGCCGTTCATTCTGCGGGCCTGGATGTACGGCTCCGGGGTGCTCTACAGCGTCAACCTGTTCGCGGAGAACCTGCCGGGCTGGGCGACCGCGGTGGTGCAGTTCAACCCGATGCTGGTCTACATCGAGCTGGCCCGCATCTCCCTGCTGGAGAACACCCACCTGCTCAACGACTCGCTGCCGCTGACCTGGCTGATCGCGCTCGGCTGGGCGGCGCTCGCGGGGCTCGGCGGTTACCTCTACTTCTGGCGCGGCGAACAGGAGTACGGCCGTGGTTAACCTGGAAATGTCCAATGATGTGACGGTGACCCTCCCCCGGATCCAGGAGCGGATCCCCACCGTGGTGGTGGACGACGCGCACGTCGTCTACCGGGTGCACAAGGGCGCGGCCGGCAACACCAGCCCGGTGGCCGCCTTCAAGCGGATGGTCACCCGCACCAACGCGCCGAACGTCCGCGTGGTGCACGCCGTGCGCGGGGTCTCCTTCACCGCGTACCGGGGCGAGGCCATCGGGCTGATCGGCACCAACGGCTCCGGCAAGTCGACGCTGCTGCGGGCCATCGCCGGCCTGCTGCCGGTGGAGCAGGGCGCGGTCTACACCCAGGGGCAGCCGTCGCTGCTCGGGGTGAACGCCGCCCTGCTCAACGACCTGCCGGGTGAGCGCAACGTCACGCTCGGCTGCCTGGCCATGGGCTTGTCACCGGCGGAGGTACGGCGCAAGCTCCCGGAGATCATCGAGTTCTCCGGCATCAACCAGCGGGGTGACTTCGCCTCGCTGCCGATGCGCACCTACTCCTCCGGCATGTCGGCCCGACTGCGCTTCTCCATCGCCGCGGCGAAGCAGCACGACGTGCTGCTGATCGACGAGGCCCTGGCCACCGGGGACAAGGCGTTCCGCAGGCGCAGCGAGCAGCGGGTGCGGGAGTTGCGGGAGAGCGCGGGCACGGTGTTCCTGGTCAGCCACCAGCTCTCCTCCGTACGGGACACCTGCGAACGGACGATCTGGCTGGAGTCGGGCGAAATCCGGATGGACGGTCCGACTCCCGAGGTGCTGGCGGCCTACGAAGCATTCACGAACGGCAAGTAGAGTCTGGGTGAACCAGCGGCGTCCTGGGCCGCGTTGTCCCGTTGGGGCGACGCGGCCCGCGCGTTATGGTTCACTCCGTCGCCGTGTCGGCGGCACCTTCCGTTCACGTACCCCACCACTGTCATGCACCCCCGAGAGCGAGGACCGGCAATGACGCAGGACCAGACCACCGACCCGGGTACCACGTTGGAGGACCGGGCGCCGTGGCGACCCTCACGGACGGTGGCGGTGGTGTTGGCCGGCGGCACCGGCACCCGGTTGGGCCTGGGCATTCCCAAGCAGTTGCTCAAGATCGCCGGTAAGCCGATCATCGAGCACACGCTCGCCGTCTTCGAGGCCGCGCCCGAGATCGACGAGATCATCGTGCTGATGGCCACCGGGCACGTCGCCGAGGCGCAGAAGATCGTCGACAAGGCCGGCTTCCGCAAGGTCACCAAGGTGATCGAGGGGGGCGACACCCGCAACGCCACCACCCGCGTCGCGCTGGACGCGGTCGGCGAGGGCGACTGCAACATCCTCTTCCACGACGCGGTGCGCCCGCTGCTCAGCGGCCGCATCGTCCGCGAGTGCGTGAACGCCCTGTGGACCTACTCGGCCGTCGACGTGGCCATCCCGTCGGCCGACACGATCATCCAGGTCGACGAGAACGAGTGCATCACCGACATTCCGGTGCGGGCCACGCTGCGTCGGGGGCAGACCCCGCAGGCGTTCCGCTCCGGCACCATCCGCGAGGCGTACCGCCGGGCCGAGGGCGACCCCAACTTCGCCGCCACCGACGACTGCGGCGTGGTCCTGCGCTACCTCCCGGAGACCCCGATCAAGGTGATCGACGGCTCGGACGAGAACATCAAGGTCACCCACCCGGTCGACGTGCACCTGGCCGACAAGCTGTTCCAACTGGCCGCCGCCAAGGTGCCCCGACTGACCGACCACCGCGCCTACAGCGAGGAGGTCTCCGGCCGGACGATCGTCGTCTTCGGCGGCAGCTACGGCATCGGGCACGACCTGACGGAGCTGGCCCGCCGCTACGGTGCCCAGGTCTTCCCGTTCAGCCGCTCCAGCACCGGCACCCACGTGGAGCGCCCCGAGGACGTCGAGGCCGCGTTGCGGACCGCCTTCGAGGCCACCGGCCGGATCGACCACGTGGTGGTCACCGCCGGGATCCTGGAGAAGGGCGCGCTCGCCGAGATGGACCAGGAGACCATCGACCGGGTGCTCCAGGTCAACTTCGTCGGCCCGGTCACCGTCGCCCGGCAGGCCCTGCCCTACCTCCAGCAGACCAAGGGCCAGCTGCTGCTCTACACCTCCAGCTCGTACACCCGTGGGCGGGCCGACTACGCCCTCTACTCAGCCACCAAGGCCGCCCTGGTCAACCTCACCCAGGCACTGGCCGACGAGTGGGCGGAGTTCGGCGTACGGGTCAACGTCATCAACCCGGAGCGGACCGCCACCCCGATGCGGACGAAGGCCTTCGGCGCGGAGCCCGAGCACACGCTGCTCGCCGCCGAGACCGTCGCCCAGTCGTCGCTGGACGTGCTGATCTCGGATCTCACCGGCCAGGTGATCGACGTTCGCCGTCCGCCGGGCGAGGCACCGGTCGCCGTCGCCGTACCCGCACAGACCGACCGGTCGGCCAGCGCCGCCCCCGTCGGCTGACCTCCGACCCTCGACCGCGAAGGCGACACCGAGATGCGTGGTGAGCTGGTCCGCAAGTTGACCGCACGGGGCCTGGCCACCGGTGGGGCGGTCGTGGCGTTCCTGGTGCTCGCCCTCACCGGCGCGACCGCCTGGGGGCTCTGCCTGGCGGTGGCGGCCCTTGCCGCCACCGTCTGGGAGCGCCGGGTACGACCCGGTGCCGACAACGTCGCGGAGACCACGCTGGTCGCGGCGGGAGTGCTCGTCGGCTATGCCCGGCAGCTCGACGCCGGCTTCGATCCGGCGCTGGCCGCGACCGCCCTGGTGTTGCTGGGCCTGGTGCTGCTGACCGGTCCGCTGCGCCAGGCCGGGAACCTGGAGATCCGGGTCGCCAACCTGCCGGTCCGTGCCTGGGTACCGCAGGCCGCGGCGATGCTCGGCGACGCCGTGGCCGCGCTGCTCGGCCTGCTGGCCCTGGCCGCCCTGGCGGGTCTGCCCGCCGCCGTGGCCCTGGCGGCGACGCTGCTGGTCGGTGGGGTCGCCGCAGCGGTCGCGCTCGACCTGGCCCGGCGTCGGTTCCGGCCGTCCCCGGCCGGGTCGGCGGTGGCTCGGGCGCTGCGCCGGCACCAGCCCGAGTTCGTGCTGCACTTCTCCGCCCCGCCCGGCTCCGAGTATCAGGTCACCATGTGGCTGCCGTACCTGGCCCGGATCGGCCGGCCCTTCGTGGTGATGGTCCGGGAGCCGGAGTTCCTGGCCCCGATCGCGGCGGCCACCACCGCCCCGGTGATCTACTGCCCCACCACCCGGAGCATGGACGAGGTGCTGGTGCCGAGCCTGCGGGTGGCGTTCTACGTCAACCACGGCGCCAAGAACAGCCACTGCATCAGGTTCACCCAGCTCACCCACGTGCAGTTGCATCACGGTGACAGTGACAAGGCCCCCAGCGCCAACCCGGTCTCGGCGATCTTCGACCGGATCTTCGTCGCCGGTGAGGCGGCCATCGAGCGGTACGCCCGCGCCGGGATCGACATCCCGGCCGAGAAGTTCGTGGTGGTCGGCCGTCCCCAGGTCGAGGCGATCGAGGTGCGCTCACGGCCGGCGCGGGGGCTGACGAACCCGACGGTCCTCTACACCCCCACCTGGACCGGGCACAACGCCGACGCCGACTACTGCTCGCTGCCGGTGGCGGAGCCGCTGCTGCGCCGGCTGCTGGACCGAGGGGCCACGGTCATCCTGCGGGCCCACCCCTACACCGCGCAGAACCCGGCCTCGGCCCGGCAACTGGCCCGGCTGCACGACCTGCTCGCCGCCGACCGGACCCGCACCGGACGGGCGCACGTCTACGGTGCCGCGGCGAGCCGGCTCACGCTCACCGACTGCGTCAACCGCGCGGACGCGCTGGTCTCCGACGTGTCCGGGGTGGTCTCCGACTGGCTCTACTCGGGCAAGCCGTACGCGGTGACCGACATGGGCACCGACGGCGACCGGTTCGTCGAGCGTTTCCCGCTGGCCGCCACCGGCTACGTGCTGCGCCGGGACATGGCCGACCTGGACGACGTGCTGACCCGACTGCTCGACACCGATCCGCTCGCGGAGGCCCGCTGGGCCACCCGCCACCGCTACCTGGGTGACTTCCCCGTCGACTCGTACGCCGAGGTCTTCCTGGCCGCCGCCCGACGCGAGCTGGACCCGGCCTGGACCGCACCGGCGCAACGCACCGCGGTCGCCGCACCCTTCACCTCCACCACCTGAGCTCACGGGCGGCCCGGTGCGCCGCACCCTGGGCACCCGGTGAGGGTGGTCGGCATCGCCGACCACCCTCACGCGGTTCTGCCGGGGTCAGGTCACGGGCAGGGTTGCCAGGCGAGGTGGTACATCGTCTGGATGCTGCCGTCGGTCGAGTCCATCGTGAGGAAGTTCGTGTCCGTGGACCTACCCCGGCTCAGGCGCAGCTCGGTGTTGATGTTCAGGTTGCGCAGCTCGCCGCAGGGGTGCCAGACCACGGAGGCGATCGGCACCTCGTCGGTCACCATCCAGTTGTCGTCGAGCGGGGCGGGGATCGGGTGGTTGCTGAAGGTGCTCTGCGTCATGCCCTGGAAGTAGTAGTTCGCCCGCGCCGAGGCGACGGCGCCCGGGTTGAGCAGCCCGTACCCGCGGTAGTCCACCTTGACGATCGCGAAGGTGTAACCGGCCGGGGCGTGCACCAGCACGTTGAGCTGGCAGTTCCGGCGCCCGTCGGTGACCGGGATGCCCGGGCCCGCCTGGACCAGGTAGTCGCTGTAGATGGTGGTGAAGGCGGTGTTGTCCGGGGAGACCGCGACGTCGGCGGTGCCCGGGCGGCATCCGGAGCCGGCCATCGCGACAAGGTCGATCACGACCTTGTCGGTGGGCGGATCATCCATGACTCCCCGAGCGGACGCCGGCGCCCCCACGGTCAACGACGAAGCGAGTAGGGCAAGCACCACGCCGCCTCGCGTCAGCAGTTTACGCATGAATCCTCCTCCGGTACAGGAAACGACGCAACATGCGGAACAAGCTACGTACAGACATAGATGACTGTCAACGTAATCACCATTCTTTGAAGATGAACACCAAGCCGAATCTTATTCGACTCAGTCGGGCAGCCTTACGTCGTCCCACAGGGTGAAGATCGCCAGAAACATCGGTCCTCAAGACCGTTCAATCGGGCACACACCCGTTACGCAGCAACAGTTACAGGGGTTGATCTCCGCATCCGGCAATTCCGATCAAGCACCCACCCGCAATCGATCACATAGACGTGGACTGATGCTTGCAAGCTCTGTTACGCGTCGCTAGCATCCTCTCGCAGAACGCCATCCGAGTGCTCTTCACCACCACTCGCCACCGCCTGCACCGGGCCGGTAGGCGACGAGTCCCACGGCCGTTCGGCGAAGAAACACGCGTTGAATTCGGTGAACATCAACTGCATCCGAGAGGAACAGAATGACCAAGAACCTCGTCGGCGCGAGAACCGCGATCTTCGCCGTACTCGGCACGGTTCTCGCGTTGTCCCTGTCCGCACCGGCGCACGCCGCCCCGGCCGGTTCCACGGCTGCCCCCGACAGCGAGATCACCGTCGAGGTGGTGGCGGCCAACGGCTCCGGCTGTTCGCCCGGCACCGCCCGCGTGGTGGCCCATCCCGACAACACCGGCTTCCGGATCCGGTACTACGACTTCGTCGCGACCGCCGGCCGGGGCGTCGAGGTCACCGAGAGCCGGAAGAACTGTCAGCTCGGCGTGCTCGTCAACGTGCCGGCCGGCTGGACCATCGCCGTCGCCGCCGCCGACTACCGGGGGCGGGCCCGGATCCCCACCGGCGCGACCGGTCGCCAGCGGACGAGCTACTACTGGCAGGGCTCGTCCGAGACCAGCCGCACCGATGCGACCTTCACCGGCCCCTACAACGGTTTCTGGGGCACCTCGGACGTCGCCCCCGTGCTGGTCTACACGCCCTGCGGACAACAGCGGGTGCTCAACGTCAACACCGAGTTGAGAGTGGATCCGGGTACGGCCGGCTCGAACGTCAGCATGTCCATGACGACGACCGAGGGCGACGTCGACACCCTGTTCAACCTCAAGTGGGAACGCTGCTGAACTGCTGATCCGGCTGCGTCACCACGCCGAGCCACCCGGCGGCGGGCGCGGGCGAACGACCCGCCCCGCCGCCCTGGTTACCTGAGCGGAAACGGGCGCGGCAGATACGTCAGTCGAGGCGTACGGCGACCTGGAGGGTGTTCAGGTAGTGCTTGCGTATCGTCCCGGCCGGACGGGCGGCGATCAGCTGCCGGATCCCGGCGAAGAGGGTTCGCCGCTGCCAGGGCTCGGCGGCGATGTGATTGGAGTACGTGGACAGCACCGCCAGGTACTCGTCGGCGGTGTAGTCGCGACTCCAGACGTAGCGGTGCACGGTCGGGCCGGCGAAGAACCCGCTGCCCGCCATCGCCGCCGCATCGGGGGCCGTGATCGCCTCGGGTGGCTGCGGACCGCCCAGCCCGTCACCCATGCCCACCTCGGCGTAGATCCGCTGGACCTGCCGGAAGAAGTCGTCGCCACCCGCCGGTGACACGTGCTCGGTGGCCACGATCGCCAGGTGCCCGCCGGGACGCAGCAGCTCGGCCGCCCGACGGTAGGCGACCGCCGGGTCCAGCCAGTGCCACGCCGTGGCGGCGAAGACCAGGTCGAACGGCACGCTCTCGTCAGCTTCCCACCGCTCGAAGGGCGACACCACCACGCGCACGTCGCCCTGGCCGGCGAGGACCCGACGCGCCACGGTGGCCAGTTCCCGTCCCGGCTCCAGGCCGACTACCTGCCAGCCACGCGCCAGCAGACCACGGGTGGCCTTACCGGTGCCGGTACCGAGCTCCAGCACCCGGGCCGGCCCGGTCGACAGGCCGGTCGTCTCGGCCAGGTCGGCGAACAACGCCTCCGGGTAGCCCGGCCGGGCCTGCTCGTACAGCTCGGCGGCGGTGTCGAACGTCGTGGCCAGCCCCACGTAGGGCCCCTGCTTACCCATGGCTCCCCCGCACACGTCTCGAAACGTCGAGGCCGATGTCACCCTGATCGTCGCATCCCACAGCCGTCGTGCCGACCCATGTCCCTCAGCCGCCACCCCTACTCGCCACCCCCACCCATCGATCGCCCCCACCGTCCGCTCCGGGGACCGATTCCCCGAGATCTTGGACAGAATCCGTTCGCGAAAGACGGAAACTGTCCAAGATTTCGCGTGCTGGCAGCGGGGGTCGCTAGGCGGGTTGGTGGCGGCAGCACCACATCGGCCGTAACGGGGTGTGCGGCACCTCGCCGCCACAGGCGTACGGACGCTGGGGACGTGGACCCCGCTCGGGAGCGAACAGTCGGCTGGTGATCGCGCCCGGGCCGGCGGCGGTCACCAGCGGTGCCCCGGCGAGTACACCGGCAGCAACGTCGTCGGGCACAGGTACCAGGCAACCCGGGTACGCACATCGACCTCCCAGTCAGCGATCGGAGGGGCCGCCCGGACGCGGGGGAAGGCGCACGGGCGACCCCGGGGACAGAACCACCCCGCCCTGTGGATGGGAGCGGCCCCGTTGCGTGACAGTCTGGTGAGGACGGCACTACGGTCGGAAGGCATCGACGCTGGCCACGGTGGGGTCCGGGTGCCCCGATCCGGCCCTGGGCGGCCCCTTGGCGATCTTGACAGACCCGGTGGAGGGGACATGGAACGCGAGCAGCCTTCCGACCTGCATGAGTTGATCCGCGCGCAGCTTCGCCGGCTGCGTACTGCCGCGGGCATGAACCAGGAGGAGTTCGGTAGGCGGACGAACTATTCGGCGTCCCTGGTGTCCGCTGTGGAGGTGGGCACCCGCCCCCTCGACCGGCCGTACGCGAAGCGGGCGGACGAGGTGCTGGAGACCGGGGGCATGTTCGAGGAGTTGCTGCGCACCGCCGAGGTGCTGCGCCAACCCGCGTGGTTCCTGCCCTACCTGGAGGCGGAACGCAACGCCCGGCAGCTCCGCTGTTACCAGCCGACGCTGGTGCCGGGCCTGCTCCAGACCGAGCGCTACGCCCGCGCGGTGATCCGGACCGACGCCGCGCTGACCGAGGCGGGGGTGGAGCGTCGGCTGGCCAACCGGATGGCCCGGCAGACGGTGCTGGAGCAGGACGACCCGCCGCAACTCGTCGCGGTGATCGACGAGGTGGTGCTGCGGCGGGTCGACGAGGACCTGAAGGACGTGCTGGTCGAGCAGGTGCACCACCTGATGGCGCTGGCCACCCGGCCCAACATCAGCGTGCACCTGGTGCCCACCGGCATCGCCATGCACATCGGACTGACCGGCCCCTTCATCCTGGCGCGGGGCGCGGACGGCGGCTGGGTGGGTAATCTCGAAACTCAACTCGGCGGCGTCCTGGTCGACAAGGACGACGACCTGAGTGACCTGCTGTCCCGGTGGGAGACGGTACGCAACGAGGCACTGTCCGGCCGCCAGTCGATCGAGCGCATGAAGGATGTTGTGAAGCCATGGATCTGAACGGCGCGACCTGGCGCAAGTCCACCCGCAGCGGCGCCGGCGGTGGCGACTGCGTGGAGGTCGCCGACAACCTGCCCGGCGTCGTGCTGGTCCGCGACACCAAGAACCGCGACGCCGCCACGCTGGTCTTCACCCCGGCCGCCTGGGCGAGCTTCGTCGGCCTGGCGAAGCAGCACCGCACGCACGCCTGACGAGCCCGAACTTCGTCGCCCCGGCGACACCGCACCGCACGCACGCCGGACGAACCCCGAGCCACGTCGACCCGACGACACGGGCACGACGCACGCCTGACGAGACCCGAGTCACGTCGACCCGTCGACACAGCTCGACCCACGCCTGACGAAACCCGAGCCACGTCGACCCCACAACGCAGCACGACCCACCGCTCGACGTACCCGAAACGGAAGCCCTCGGCCAGCGGGCCGAGGGCTTCCGGGTGCGGCGGAACGATGCGATCAGGCCGAGTAGCCGCGGGTGGCGGCCCAGTTGGCCAGGTCGATGGTGCTGAGCCAGTACGACGGGTAGGAGGCGTCGGCCGAGTCGGCGATCTTCACCAGCCGGCCGGAGTCGTCGTAGCCGACCACGGCGATGTAGTGGCCGCCGGGGAAGGAGTGCCAGCGGCCGTCGGTGTCGGTGACGGAGCCGGCGACGTTCACCACGACGCCCCGCCCGTCGGTGACGGCGGCGACGACGTCCGCCTGGAGCTGGTCCATCTGGGCCGGGGTGGCCGCACCGCCACGGATCATCGTGGTCTCGTACGGGTCGCCCTTGACGACGGCGTTGAGGACGCGGGTGGTGTCCTCGGCCGAGTTGGTGCCGGCGAACGTGGTGCCGAGCTGGCTGGCCAGGGCGTCCTGGCTGCGCGCGACACCGGCGGCGCTCAGCGCGTTACGCACCGCGGCGGGACCGCAGTAGTAGCCGTTGATCTGGGCCTGGTGGTCGTAGTCCAGAACCTTCGAGGCGGGCGGCTTCGGTGCCGCTTTCTTGCTGGTCAGGTCCGGGTCCGGGGTGGCCGAGCTGGGCTTCGGCGACGGCGAGGCGGCGGCGCTTGCCGGTGCCGGACTGGCCGGCGCGGCGCTTGCCGGCGCGGCGCTGCTCGGCGCGGCGGTGGCCGGCGCGACCTGCGCCTGGCTCGGCGCGGCCACCGTGTCGCCGCGTAGTTCGGCGGCGGTGGTGGCCCGCGTGGGGGCCGGGGTGTTCCCGGTGCCGGCCAGGGCGGCGCCGGTGCCGGTGGCCAGGACGAGCGCCACGGCGGATCCGGCAACGAGCTGATAGGGGCGTTCGCTGACCAGCCGGCGGAGCCGGCGGGTGAGGGCGTGCTTCACTGATTCCTCCACGGGCTGAGGGGAGAACGGCGCACCGGCTCCGGCGGTCGGGTCGGCGACGGGACGCCGACGACCACCCGGGTGAGCGGGACAGACCGTTCAGGGGTACGCCCGGCGGGCCGGGCGGTGGCGATGACCGGGGTCAGCTCGCGGCGGTCGGGCCGGCGAGCACGGGCACCGCGGTGCCGTGAAGGTGGGGGAACGGGGAGATCACATCGGACTGCACGAGGGTTGGTACTCCTTCCGTCACCGCCGACCGGGTTAGCTGACGGATTCGGGCGGGAAGTCGCCCTACCGCGGGCCGAGGCTCGCGGATTCACCCCAGTGGTGCAGTGGGTCCCCGGTTCGTGAGTTCACGATTGAGCGGGTCGGTACGGCGTCGCTTCCTGCGATCGGTTACCGCACCGGACGCGCTGACACTACTGGCCGGTCACCTTGAAGCCAACCCGCTCTGACCTGCTTAAACATGATCGGGCGGGGCAATTTTCGGGTATCCGGGAACTGGCGTCGTTCAATGGGACCGACCGCATTCCGGGTACCAACGGGTGACAACCGGACGGCAGGGAGAAAACTCGACGGGGATTACTGCGGCAAACGTCTCACCTACGAACAGTGACCGAATTTCGAACCAATGTGACCCGGCTCACGGAATTTCAGCCGAGCCGAGCCGGACGCCAACGCGGGACCAGGTCGGACCGCTCGACGACGGCGCGTCCGGACGCGGGCGCTCGGTTCGGTCGGAGCCGCGCGGCGGCCGCGTACGCCTCGGCGGAGAGGCTGCGGGCCGCCTCGGTGGCCAGTTCCGCCGCCCGCCACAGGTCACGCTCCCGCTCGGCGGCCGATCGATAGGCGGCCAGGCGGTTGTCGCGTACCACCCGGGCGATGACGGCCTCCTGCTCGGCCGGGTGACGTCGGGGATCCCAGCCGGACCGGTGCGCCAGTACGTCGGTGAGCTGCCGGACGGTCAGGTCACCGCGCCAGTGGGCAGCCATCGCGGCCCGGTGCAGCCAGCGCTCCCGAGCCGCGTACTCGGCCGGGGTGCGCGGGGTGCGCGGGGCCGGCAGTCCGGTGACACCGGCCAGCCGACGGGCGGCGGCCTCCGCCTCGTCGTACGCGACCCAGGCGCGGTCCAGCTCCCCCTGGGCCACCCGCCACGCCGTGCGCCGCCGCTCGGCGTTCTGGCCGGCGCCGGCTGCCGCGACCGCCACCTCCCCGGCGTATCGGCGCAGGTCGGTCTCCTCGGCCGCGGCGCGGAGCGCGTCCCGGTCGGTGGTCTTCTCCACCGGTCCGGACGGCTCCGGGCGGGCGACCAGCACGGTGAGCACGCCCAGCGCGAGCACCAGCAGGACCGACCAGATGGCGGCGGCGCGCGGCACGTCGATCAGGAACTGGTAGAGAACGGTTTTCTCCATGTCGGCACCTCAGGGACATCGGTACGGCGAAGGTGGTCGTACCGGCAGCGGACGGCGTTGCGGCGCGGTTGCCGGGGTTCGGGCGGGCGGTGCCGCCGGTCGTGGCGCGCACCGACGGCGCGATCGGCGGCAACGGGCTGGCCCGTGCTCGGCGCGGGTGCGCGGCGCGGAGGCGACGAAGGGGTCGCCAGGATCAGGCGTGCGGTGGGGCGCGGGCGACCCGGACACCCGCCACCGGAGCCGCCGGCCCCCGCGTGACGCCGGCGGTGCCGCTGCCGAGCGCCGTCAGCCCGGGCTGGCCACCGGCCGCCGGCGGCGTCGCGGGCATCGCCGACCCGGCGGAGTCAGCGGCGTCCCGCGCGCTCGGCGACCCGGACGCCTCCGCCGCGTCACCGGCGCGCGGCCCGGCCGACGACGCGGACGCCCCGGCCAGGTCGGCGTCACCGGCACCGCGCACGGTCGGCATCGCCAGGCCGACCCGGTCGAGACCGGTCGCCAGGTCGAGGCTGGCCACCAGGTCGAGACCGTTCGCCAGGTCGAAACCGGCCAGGTCGGGGGGTGCGGCGACGTCGCGGGCCAGGTCACGCGCGACGGCGGCGGCCTCGGCCGGCGATGCGACGGGGGGCCGGTCGGGCAGTGCCCAGGCGCCGAGGGTGAAGGCGGCGGCGACCGCGAGCCCGGTCAGCAGCCGCGCGGCCCAGCGCGCCAACCACCACAGCGGACGGGCGGGCGCGGCGGGAAGCACCTCGTCACGCTACCGCCACCGACGGCCCGCACGCACCGGTCACCGGGCGTGTCGTACCGTCCGGCGCGTCGGGTACGTACGCCTATTTGCGCAGGTCAGCCCGCCGGCCGCCTACCGTCCCTGCTGGACGGAGCGGCCCTGCCCCGGGCCGGTGGCGAGGTCCGCATCGCCGTCACCGGACACCCGCTGGCGCGGCAGCCCGTCCACGACCGGTCCGCCCGGCGGACCGGATCGCGGGACACCGTTCGACTCCGTGACTCGCGCCGTGCCACCGGACGTCGCGGACCACCCGCCATCCGGCGTCGCGGGCCCGCCGTCCTGCGGGCCGGGTCGTGGTGGCCGGGACGGGGCCAGGAGACGCATCATCGGCTGCTCCACGTACCGCTGCAACAGCGCGGCCAGTCCCAGGGTGAGCAGCAGGAATCCGATCACCGCGACCGGGCCCCACCAGCCGGGCAGGCCGGTGCCCCAGTCGCCGCTGACCCGCAGGATCGTCATGATCACGAAGACGTGCACCAGGTAGAAGGCGAACGAGACCTCGCCCAGCCAGACCATCGGTCTGGAGCGCAGCGGTGAGCGCCGCCCGTGCACGTCCGCGTCGGCCGCCGCCGCGATCACCAGGACGTACGCCGCCGACAGCAGTGCCGTCCAGAACTCGGCCGGGATCCACCGGGAGGCCGCCACCCAGGTCAGCACGAAGATCAGACTGGCCAGCGGTAGCCGTGGCCCCCGCCAGCGACCACGCAGCATGAGTTCGGCGGCGGCCACGCCCATCCAGAACTCCAGCGAACGGACCAGCGGGAAGACCTGGGCGAACCACCAGCGGTCCGCCTCCGGCACCAGGGCCTGCCCGGGCCACAGCGCCAGGATGAGCAGCGGCACCGCGATCACCACGGCCCACAGCAACCAGGGTCGGGCGCGCCGCACCGCCGGCAGCACCAGCGGCAGACACAGGTAGAAGAACAGTTCGCAGGAGAGCGACCAACTGACGTTGTTGACGCTGTAGAAGTGGCCGGGCCGGGGATCCCAGGCCTGGACGAGGAAGAGGTTCTCCAGCGCCGCCACCGGGTTGATCGGGTCGGCGAACCAGAGCATCGCCAGCATGGCCAACGCCCACAGCACCAGATGGTTCGGATAGATCTTGGCGAACCGTCGCCGCCAGAACCGGCGGCGGGAGGCGCCCGGCCGCATGGACCAGACCAGCACGAAGCCGCTGAGGATGAAGAAGAACTGCACCCCGGACAGGCCCAGGGTGAAGATCTCCCCCACCACCGCCTGGGGGCCGGGGTCGGCGATGATGCGCATGGTGCCGGCGTGGAAACCGAAGACCAGCAGCGCGGCGATCCAGCGCAGGCCGGTGAGCGACGGCAGGCGGTCGGCGTTCGTCCGCCCGGTCGGGGTGGTCGCCGACGCCGCGAGGGTAGTGCTCGTCATGCCCGCCTCCCGGTTTCCGACCACGTCACACGCGCACCCATTTCCTGCCGGCCGCCCGGACGGCAGCCGGATGCGATCTTTCGCGTAACCGGTCTGGTGGCCCAGGCACCCTACCCCGGGCAGCTGGCGCAGAACGCGCTGCCTCTGCCACCCCCTGCCGCACTCCAGCGACCACTATGCGGCATTTGCCCGTTCTGGCCAGACGGCCCTGGCCAGTTATCAAAACCAATGTAAAGTGCGCATCCTCTGACACCGTTCACAGGTACGCCGTACCTTTGTGGAAGGAATGCGCCTTGCGTCTGAAGCATCGACCACGTTCCGCAACCGTCGCCCTCGCGGTAGCGCTGCTCGCCCTCCCGGGTTCCGCCTCGGCTGCGGCCGGAGAGGCAGACGTCGATTCGACAGTCGCCGCGGCCGGGGTTCTGCGCGTCTACAACAACAACATCGAGAACCTCGTGACGAACAACTCCGACGGGACGTGCACGCGCATCTCCGGGCCGGACCACCTCACCTCGATACTCGTCGACGACAACGGCCAGACGGGCACCGCCGGGGTGGTCGCGCCCGACATCCTCATCGTGCAGCAGCTACGCGGCACCGGCCAGGCCGAGGCGTACGCGAACCAACTGGCGGCCAAGTTCGGTTACCCCGCCGGCACTTACGGCTCGATCGTGGTCTGGACCGACCCGGAGCCCTGGGGCAGTACGCACAAGTGCAGCGACCAGTCGCTGGGCGACCTGAAGAAGAAGCAGACGAACGCCATTATCTGGAACACCCGGACGCTGAGTCTGGCGTCGGGCGACATCTCGAAGTACTGGAGCGCCGGCTGGCTGAAGCCGGGCACGGCCTACAACAACGGCGCGGGTTGCACCTTGTACAAGCCGCCGAGCAACGACGACGGCACCACCAACGAGCACAAGTGGAAGCGGACCAGCGCCATCGCCGCCCGGTTCACCATCAAGGCGACCGGGACCACGGTCTTCGCCGCCACCATGCACCTTCCGGAGCAGAACCGGCAGAACGCCTGCGGTGGTGCCGGCCACACCGGCATCGCGAGCAGCGGCATCCACATCGGTGCCGACGCGACAAGCCTGATGAACGCCTCGACGATCCGTATCGTCGGTATCGACGCGAACCGTACGGGCATCGCCGCGAACACCCTGAGCGGATTCGGCATGACCGGTTACGGTGCGAAGCCGACGATGAACTCCAGCAAGATCGACTACCTGTTCATCCGGGGTGACGTGCGGCAGTCCAGCATCGACCACACGGTCTCCGGCACCAAGTCGAACCACCTGGCGCTCTACGGCTTCATCAACTACTGAGCCTTCGGGCTCGCAGGATCGCGCCACATCGTCGTTAACCTGGCACTCATCGGCTGTTCAAAAACTTCACCGCGTCCGGCCACGTCAGGTTCCAGGTGCGTCAACCCGGGTGGCCGAAGGTTTCCGGGTGGTCACACCGCCGACGCCAACGCCGCTGCTGAGCATCGTCGTACCGGTTTACGGCGTCGAGGCGTATCTGCGGCAGTGCCTGGACTCCATCCATGCGGACATCCCGGCCGACGAGGCGACGGCTGTGGAGGTCGTCGCCGTCGACGACGCCTCACCGGACCGGTGCGGTGACCTGCTGCGCGGGTACGCCACCGAGCATCCCGGGCTGCGCGTGCTGCACCTGGCCCGCAACGTCGGCCTCGGGCCGGCCCGCAACGCGGGCCTGGACGTCGCCACCGGCCGGTACGTCTGGTTCGTCGACAGCGACGACTGGCTGCCGGCCGGCACGATCCCGGCGGTGCTGGGCCGGCTGCGGGTGGACCGCCCCGACGTGATGATGGTCGACCACCTGCGGGTGCACGAGTGCGGACGCGAGGAGGTGGACGCCAGCAGCCGGCTGCTGCGCGGCACCCCCGGCGTGGTGCGGCTGGCCGACCGACCGCAACTGCTGCGGGTGCAGCACACCGCCTGGAACAAGGTGGTACGCCGGGAGTTCATGGCCGAGCTGGGGCTGCGCTTCCACCCCGGCTGGTACGAGGACATCCCGTTCAGTCATCCGCTGCTGGTCGGCGCGGAGCGGATCAGCGTGCTGGACCGGGTCTGTTATCTGTACCGCCAGGGTCGCCAGGGCGCGATCACCTCGACGCGCAGCGGCCGGCACTTCGACTCCTTCGAGCAGTACGACCGCCTCTTCGCCTGGCTGCGGCACCGGCATCCCGACGGGCGCTGGCACGCCGAGCTGTTCGACCTGATGGTGAACCACTTCCTGGTGGTCGTCGGCAACGACGACCGGCTGCATCCACACCTGCGCCGGGACTTCTTCCGCCGGGTCGCCGCGCACTACCGCAGGTACCTGCCCGGTGGCGGCTACCCCCGGCCGAGCGGGGTGGCGGGGCTCAAGCACCGGCTGGTCGGCCGCGACAGCTACCTGGCGTACGCGGCGCTGCGCCGGGCCCACCGGCTCGCCGGCCGGTTGCGGGGCGGCACCGGTGGGGATCCCCTGACGGACGGAACGGGCCCGGCAGCGGACGGCCCGGCCCGAGACCGCACGTTGGTAAGCACGCACGGAAACGGATCGGAATGACGTTCAAGATCGGATCGCATCTGGTCGGCACCGGGGAGCGCCCCTTCGTGGTGGCCGAGATGTCCGGCAACCACAACGGCGACCTGGACCGGGCACTGTCCATCGTGGATGCGGTGGCGGCCAGCGGGGCGCACGCGCTGAAGCTCCAGACGTACCGGCCGGACACCATCACCATCGACGTGGACACGCCGGACTTCCGCATCTCCGGCGGACACGAGCTGTGGGGTGGGCAGAACCTGTACCGGCTCTACGAGAAGGCGCACACCCCGTACGAGTGGCACCGCCCGATCTTCGAGCGGGCCCGCGCCCTGGGGCTGACCGTCTTCTCCTCCCCGTTCGACGCCACCGCGGTGGACCTGCTGGAGGAACTGGACGCCTCGGCGTACAAGATCGCTTCGTCGGAGCTGGTCGACCTGCCGCTGATCCGGCTGGTCGCGGCCACCGGCAAACCGATGGTCATCTCGACCGGGATGGCCACCCTCGCCGAGATCGACGCCGCCGTGCGCACCGCCCGCGACGGCGGCGCCGGCGGGATCGTCCTGTTGGCCTGCACCGCCTCCTACCCGGCGCCGCCGGCCGACAGCAACCTGCGCCGCATCCCGGTGCTGGCCGACGCCTTCGGCGTCCCGGTGGGCCTGTCCGACCACACCCCCGGCATCGGGGTGCCGGTCGCCTCGGTGGCGCTCGGCGCCTGCTTCATCGAGAAGCACGTCACGCTGGACCGCGCCGACGGCGGGGTGGACTCCGACTTCTCCCTCAACCCGACCGAGCTGGCCGCTCTGGTGGTCGAGTCGGAGCGGGCGTACGCGGCACTGGGCGGCACGGCGGTCGGGCCGACCCCCGCCGAGCAGGAGGGCCTGCGTTTCCGGCGCTCGCTGTACGTGGTGGCGGACGTGCGGGCCGGAGACGAGGTGACCGTGCACAACGTCCGCTCGATCCGGCCGGCCGGCGGGCTCCCCCCGGTCGAGATCGACCGGGTGCTGGGCCGCCGGTTCACCGCCGACGTGGCCCGTGGCACCGCGCTGAGCTGGGACCTCGTCTGACGGTGCCGGGGCGCGTCGTGCCGATCACCGGCGGACGGGTATACCTCTGCGTATGACCTTGGTAGCGGTGGCGGCGGGCCTGGCACTGATCGCCGTGGTGGTGGTCGACGTCTGGCTCACCGTGCTGCACCCGGACGCGGAGGGACCGATCGCCCGTACGGTCCGGCGGCTGGTCTGGCGAGCCTCGTCGCTGACCAGTGGCCGACGCCGCACGCCGCGCCGCACGCCGCTGGTCTGGGCGGGGCCGGTCCTGGTCACCGGCACGTTCCTCGCCTGGCTCGGGCCGCTGGTGCTCGGGGTCGCGCTCGTCGTCTGGCCGAATCTGGACGGCTACCACCGGGTCACCGGTTACGGACCGGCCGGCTTCGTCGACGCCCTCTACTACGCCACCGGGCTGCTGACCGTGCTCGGCTTCGGCGATCTCACCCCGGACACCGGGGCGCAGAAGCTGTTCGCGGTGACCGCCGCCGCCCTCGGCTTCGGCTTCTTCGCCGCGCTGGCCACCTATCTCATCGAGCTGATCACCGGGCTGACGGTCCGTAACCGGTTCGCGCTGACCATCCACGACCAGGTTCGCGGCACCGACGGGGTGGGCCTGCTCGCCCGGAGCCTGACCGACGAGGGGGTCGACGTGGCCCGCGAGCGGTGTACGGCCTGGGCGGCGAGCCTGCGCGAGGTCGACGACACCGTCCGTCGGTATCCGCTTGTCGCCCTCACCTACCGGCCCCGCCGCCGGGACTACGACATCGAACCCGCCCTGGAGCAGATCGCCGCGGTCACCGTCGCGGCCCTGCTGGCCGCCAGGTGCGATGCCTGGCGCGGCCTGCGCCCCCGGGCGGAGGAACTGGCGTATGCCCTGCTGCGCCTTCAGGACACCATCGCCAGCCGTTACCTGGGCCGTCATCTGCTGCTGGCGGCCAGCGAGCCGGCGGCGGCCGACGCGGATCCCGACGAGGTTCTCCGCCGCGTGCACGCGCGGCTGGTGGACGAGTTGGGGCCCCGGTTCGATCGGCCACCGGACGGCGACCGGTTCGTCGACGAGGTGCTCTCCCGGTCACTGCCCTTCCTCGCGGCGTTGCGCGGCTGGTCGGTGCTCGGGGCCACCCGCGAGGGACCACCGATCGGGGTGGCCCGACCGGACGAGCCGGAGCAGCCTTGACGCACGAAGCATGCTTCGTGAATAATGGTACGTAGTTCGAGGGGGAGTACCCGACGCACTGCGCGCCACCGTCAGTACGGGCCCGGCCGATCCGGGCCCCGGTGACGCGGCCACCACACCGGTGGCCGGGGAGACCTTCGTCTTGCGACGCCGGACGCCGCGTCCGGCCGGACGAGAGGTCTTCCCGGTGTCTGTCTCCTGGTGGGTCTGGGCCCTGCTGATGCTGGCGATCGCCGTGATGCTGGCGATCGACCTGTTCCTGCACCGTGACAACCACGTCATCGGCTTCCGCGAGGCCGCGACCTGGTCGGGCATCTGGATCGCCGCCGGCCTGCTGTTCGGGGTGATCCTGTGGGCGTGGCAGGGCGGTGACGTGGCCGGCACCTACTTCGCCGGCTATCTGATCGAGAAGGCGCTGTCCATCGACAACGTGTTCGTCTTCGCGATGATCTTCGCCTACTTCGCGGTTCCCGCCGCGTACCAGCACAAGGTCCTGTTCTGGGGCGTCATCGGTGCGCTGGTGTTCCGGTTCGTGTTCATCTTCGTCGGCGCGGAACTGCTGGAGACGTTCTTCTGGACCGCGTACCTGTTCGGTGCGTTCCTCATCGTGACCGCCTACAAGATGGCGTTCCGGCACGGCGAGCAGACCCCGCCGGACCGCAACCCGGTGGTACGCCTGGTACGCCGTCTCCTGCCGACCGATCCGGCCTACCACGGCGACCGGTTCTTCACCCGGATCAACGGCAGGCGGGCCGCGACCCTGCTGTTCGTGGTGCTGATCGCGGTCGAGACCACCGATCTGATCTTCGCGATCGACTCGGTCGCGGCGATCCTGGCCATCACCACCAGCACGTTCATCGTGTGGACCGCGAACGCGTTCGCGATCCTCGGGCTGCGCAGCCTGTACTTCTGCCTCGCCGGCCTGCTCCGCCGCTTCGTGCACCTGCACTACGGCCTGGCGGTGCTGCTGGCCTTCGCCGGGGTCAAGCTCATCCTGTCCGAGACCCCGGTCGGCAAGCTGCCCATCCCGGTCACCCTGGGCGTCATCGTGGCGACGATCGCGGTGTCGATCGCCTGGAGCCTGCGCAGCACCAGCTCGCGCCCGGAAACGCCGGAGCCCGCACAACTTCGGTGATGGTGCGGTCTCAGCCGGCGTCGGACACCGCAGCATCGGGGAAAGTGCGCGGATCTCGGCGGGCGGGGCCGGCGCGGTCGGCGTGGGCGGTCAGGTCGGCGCGGGCGGTGGGGGTGAAGGCGACGGTGACGACCAGGTCGTCCAACGGCAGGGTGCGCCACAGCCAGGCGGTGCCGGGCGGCACCTCCAGGCCGTGCCGGTGGCCCCACGTGGCCCCCCGCCCGGCGGGGGGCTTGGGCACACACACCACCCCGGGCCACCCGCCCCAGAAGTCGCTGGGCCCGCAACC